>JAUNUE010000005.1 GCA_030538335.1 Allobrachymonas sp.
ATGGTTGCCCGCACCACAGGTGCAGGTGGCCTCTGAAGAAGAAGGGGAATGGGTGGTGGCAGTATCCATGCCGCCATTAAAAACCCCGTAGTAACTACAAGGTCAAGGCTTTGCGGCGATAATCCGACCCATGCGTAAGGATATTCAGCCTCCACAGCAACAAGTGCACCCTGCCCCGGGCGAGCGCCCGCTGCGCATCCGTGAACTGGGCGCAGCCGTAGGCGTGGAAGTGGAAACTATTCGCTACTACGAAAAAACCGGCTTGCTGCAGGAACCGGCGCGCAGCGACAACGGCTACCGCGCCTACGGACAGGTGCACATCGAACGCCTGGCCTTCATCCGCCATTGTCGTTCGCTCGACATATCGTTGGCTGACATCCAGCAACTGCTGCAACTCATGAACACCCCCCAGGCCGATGGTTCAGGCGTGGATGCCGTGGTGCAACAGCAGATCGCGCGCGTACGCACCCGCCTGGCCAGCCTCAAGGCGCTGGAAAAACAATTGCTCTCATTGCAAAGCCGTTGTGCGGCTCAACACCACGGCGAACACCTGGCCAGCGAATGCCCGGTGCTGCACGAACTGGTGGTGGCCGCCCGTGGCGAAGCTTGTGCCTGCCATGGCGACCGGCAAAGCGAAAAAGCTGGGTAAGCGGTTTTCAGCCTGCCAGCACGGCTTTTACTGCCGTAGAAACTACACCCATATCCGCCTTGCCTGCCAATTGCGCCTTGGCCGCGCCCATGACCTTGCCCATGTCGGCAGCGCCGGGCTTGCGGCTGTTTTCGGCTTCAAATGCGGCGGCAATGGCCTGCACGGCGGCCTTGATTTCGTCCTCGCCCATGCGGGCCGGCAGGTAGGCCTGCAGCACGGCCATTTCGGCCTTTTCCTTGTCCGCCAGATCCTGCCGCGCGGCTTGCTCATACGCCGCGATGCTGTCCTTGCGCTGCTTGACCAGTTTGTCGAGCACCGCCACCACGGCAGCATCGTCCAGCGTGATGCGCTCATCCACCTCGCGCTGCTTGATGGCCGCCTGCAACAGGCGGATGGTGCCCAGGCGCTCGCTGTCCTTGGCGCGCATGGCGGTTTTCATGTCTTCGGTGATCTGGTCTTTCAGGCTCATTTTCTGTCCTTGGAATTTTGTCCTTGGAAAACTTTTGTCCTTTGGAAACAACAAAGGCCCGCAGAGCACCCCCCGGCGAGCCTTTTCAGTGCGGCGCTGCGCGTGCAACGCCAACAACACAATCAGTACAGTTTCTTGGGCAACTGCATGCTGCGCACACGCTTGTAGTGGCGCTTGACGGCCGCGGCCTTCTTGCGCTTGCGCTCGGCGGTGGGCTTCTCGTAAAACTCGCGGGCACGCAGGTCGGTGAGCAGGCCCAGTTTTTCAATCGTGCGCTTGAAGCGGCGCAGGGCAACCTCGAAGGGTTCGTTTTCTTTTACGCGGATGGTGGTCATTGGCAAAAAAATGAAAATCAGTAGGCAGCTACGTTCCCGCATCAAGATCGGCCTGCGGTGGGCGCACTGCAAACGGAAAGGAGATATCAGACATCTCCCATCCGGAAATGGTACAAAGGGGCGATTATAGGTGGTTCACAGGTAGTTTGTCTACTTGAGCCTTGTGCCGCAGCGGGGTCTTTTGTTGCATCATCACCACGTGATCGGATCAGCCGTGCGCACCACGCACCCCAATCGGCGCAATTGCGCCTGATTGCGCAGCTTCGATCAGTGCAATTCATCACAAACCTGCTGTACTGTGGTACAAATCCCGCAATGCAACCTGTGTTTTCTTGCACAATGTGTTGCACGCAAAAAGTACTGTCTTTTTGCACCCATGATTTTTCTGTGACTTCCTTGTCAACTTCTGGAAATGACCGTATGAATGCGTCCCGTCTTCTTTTGACCTCCCTGCTATCCTTCGTCGGCTTGACCTTTGCGCAACCCGGTTTGGCCCAAAACGCAGGCAAGCTGGCCCAGATCAGGGACGCCAAAACACTGGTGATTGGTCACCGCCCCGATTTTGCACCTTTTTCATACGTGGTTGATGGCAGCCTCAGGGGCTATGGCGTTGACGTATGCCAGAAGATCGTCAGGGCACTGGAACAACAGTTGCAAACCCCGCTGGAAATCAAGTACAAGCCAGTCAACAACCAGCAACGTTTCGACGCTGTTGCCAAAGGAGAGATCGATCTGGAGTGCGCCGACACCACCAACACACGTGAACGGCGTGAAAAATACGGCGTCGATTTTTTGGCCCCTTACTTCATCACGGGGGTGCAAGTCCTGGTGCGCAAGGATTCGGGCATTACCTCCACCAGCCAGCTCCAGGGCAAAAAACTGGCTTATACCGCAGGCACCACTTCCGAAGAGGTGGCAAAAAAATATTCGGCTACTTGGGGTGTTAGCGTGAGCGGTTGCGGGCCTCTTGATGGGGACTGCATGCGCGACCTCGCCGAAAAAAAAGTGGACGCCTGGATGATGGACGATATTGCCCTGCAGGCAACCCGCGCCGCCAGCAAGAACCCGGAAGATTACATCCTGATTGGCGGCTTGTTGTCAGTTGAGCACTTGGCCATCATGTACAAGGCGGGTGACGCAGAGTTCTCGAAAACGCTCAACTCCATCATGAACCGCCTGATGCGCTCGCGCGAAATCCGCCAGTCATACGCAACCTGGTTCGAGAGGCCTTTTGCCCCGTTGAACACCAATTTGCAAATGCCTCCGAGCAACCTTTTGCTCAACTACATGCGCCACCCTTCACCTGAAGTTGGTGAATACGTCGTGTATTGAGTTTTCGCCTTTTCAGAACAAACCCGCCATCAAGGCGGGTTTGCTTTTTGTCAGATGCTTGGAAAAAGGGACGTTTGAGCGCGTGTAACTGGGCCAGTGTATTAACTCGCTGCAAATCACCCACTCCGTGGAGCGGCATATTCCCACTCGCGTCTCATCTGCAAATCGGAGGACGGGTTTTTCAGAGACTACGCTCGTCTGTCGCGCCGCACGCCACCACCCGCAGCACTTCTGCCCCATAACGTTCCAGCTTGGCATCCCCCACGCCGCTGATGCTGCGCAACGCTGCCAGCGTTTCAGGCGCTTCTGCCGCAATGCTGGCCAGCACACTGTCGTGAAAAATCACAAATGCCGGCAGGTTGCTGGCATGCGCCACTTCGCTGCGCCAGGCTTTGAGGGCAGCAAAACGGGCCTGGCTCGCCGCATCAAGGCTTTGCGCCGCCACAGGGACACGACCACCGACACCTGAAGACCGCGTGGCACGGCTGCGGCGGGCCGATGGCGCTTGTTGGCGCAGGTGCACGGCTTGCTCGCCGCGCAGAATGGGGCGGGCGGCTTCGGTCAGGCGCAGGGTGTTGAATTTTTCAGCATCGACCAGCAAGGCGCCGGTTGCCACCAGCTGGCGCAGCACGGTGCGCAATTGCGCCTCGCTCATGTCGGCGCCCATGCCGTAGGTGCTGATGGCCTGGTGGCCAAACTGCTGCACCTTGTCGGTAGGCTTGCCGCGCAGCACGTCCATGATGTGGCCCGCGCCAAAGCTGATGGTGCTGGCCTGTTGCACGCGGTAGATGGTGGAGAGCAGCTTGCGCGCCACATCGGTGGCGTCCCACACCTCGGGCGGATGCAGGCAGTTGTCACAGTTCTGGCAAGGGGCGGCCGATTCGCCAAAATAGTTCAGCAGGCGCACGCGGCGGCAATCGGTGGCTTCTGCCAGTGCCAGCAAGGCATCGAGCTTGTCGGTCTGCACGCGCTTGTAGTCATCCTCTGCCGGGCTGGCATCGATCATGCGGCGCTGGTTGACCACGTCCTGCAAGCCGTAAGCCATCCACGCATCGGCAGGCGCGCCGTCGCGTCCGGCACGGCCGGTTTCCTGGTAATAGCTTTCGATATTGCGCGGCAGATCCAGGTGCGCCACAAAGCGCACATCGGGTTTGTCGATGCCCATGCCAAACGCAATGGTGGCCACCATCACCACGCCTTCATCGCGCAAAAAACGGTTCTGGTGCTCGCTTCTGATGCTGCTAGGCAAACCTGCGTGGTAAGGCAAGGCATGCAGACCGCTTTCCACCAACGCCTGCGCCACCTCTTCCACCCGTTTGCGCGACTGGCAGTAAACGATGCCAGCCTCGTCCTCATGGGCGTCTTCGATAAAGCGCTTGAGTTGCGCCAGCGGATCGCGTTTTTCCACGATCTGGTAGCGGATGTTGGGGCGGTCAAAGCTGCTAATGAATTGGCGTGCGTCCTGCAGTTGCAGCCGCTCGGCAATATCCTGCCGCGTGATGGCGTCAGCCGTGGCAGTCAGCGCCAGCCGTGGCACGCCGGCAAACTGCTGCGGCAAGATATGCAACTGGCGGTATTCAGGCCGAAAGTCGTGTCCCCACTGGCTCACACAGTGCGCTTCGTCAATGGCAAACAGCGCCAGTTGCCCGCGTGCATGCAGGCGTTGCAGCAGATGGATGAAACGCGGCGTAGTCAGCCGCTCGGGCGCCACATACAGCAGCGTGATGCGCCCGGCCAGCAAATCCTGCTCTACCGCATCGGCATCTGCCTGCTCCAGTGTGGAATTAAGAAACGCTGCCGCCACCCCCGCTTCGCGCAAGGCGCCCACCTGGTCGTGCATCAAGGCCACCAGCGGCGACACCACAATGCTGCATCCTCGCCCGCTGCGCTGCAGGGCAATGGCCGGAATCTGGTAACACAGCGATTTGCCACCGCCCGTAGGCATGAGCACCAGCGCATCGCGCCCAGCCAGCACCTCGGCAATGACGGCCTCCTGCTCTCCCCGAAAGGCAGGATAACCAAACACATGCTGAAGAATGCCAACGGCATCAGCAGAGGGAACAGTAACGCGGGATGACACGGCAGAACGGAACAGTGAAACAGTACGCAAGGCACGCACAGAAAACGCCGACCATGATAGACAAAAACAAGAGGGGCACAACACCCCCCTATGCATCTTGCACGGTCACCTCAGAACGCCCTTCAGACACAGGGATGTGGGTGCTTTCCGCACCCACAACAAGCAGGGTGAAATCCCCGCTTTTGCCTTTATCGGGCACTGTCCAGCGCCAGCCCCGCATGCTCGCGCAAGGGGTGGAAGTGGATTTTCGGAAAGCGTTCCTGCGCCAGCCGCACATCGTAGGGGGACGTGCAGAGATAAGCCAGCGCATCGGCCGCATCGTGCGCCATGCGCTGCGGATAAGCGCTTTCAAACTCGCGCAACTCCGCCGGGGTATCGGCGCTGATCCAGCGTGCGCCGGTGTACTGGCAACCTTCGAGGCGGATGTCGCAGTCGTACTCAGTCTTCAAACGATGCTGCACCACCTCAAACTGCAATTGCCCTACTGCACCCAGCAACATATTGCCACCCATATCAGGCTTGAAGACCTGGATCGCACCTTCTTCACCCAATTGCGCCAGCCCCTGCTGTAACTGTTTGGTACGCAGCGGGTTTTTCAGCACCACGGTCATGAACATCTCGGGCGCAAAGAACGGCAGGCCGGTGAATTGCAGGTTGGCGCCGTCGGTAATGGTGTCGCCCAACTGCACGCCGCCGTGCGTGGTAAAGCCGATGATGTCGCCTGCGTAGGCTTCATCGACCGCCTCACGCCGCTGGCTCAAAAAGGTGACAACGCTGGTCGGGCGCAGCTCCTTGCCCGTGCGCTGCACCTTGAGCTTCATGCCCGGCACGTACTTGCCGCTGGCCACGCGCACGAAGGCGATGCGGTCGCGGTGGTTGGCGTCCATATTGGCCTGCACCTTGAAGACAACACCAGCAAAAGTCTTGTCCTCGGGCTGGATGACCTGCTCTTGCACCTGCTTGTTCACCACGGCCACGCTCTTGCGCGGGCGCGGTGGTGGTGCCATATCGACCAGCGCGTCGAGCACTTCCATCACGCCGAAGTTGTTGACGCCCGAGCCGAAGAACACAGGCGTCTGTTTGGCGGCAAGAAATGCCTCGTGATTCCAGGCAGGTGAAGCACCAGCCGCCAGTTCCATGCTTTCTTCGGCAGCTTCAAAAGCGGCGCCAAAACGCTGAACCAACTTGTCGCGCTCGGCCAGCGGAATGATCTCAAAGTCCTGCGGGCGCTTTTCGCTACCGGCCTGGAACACCGTCATGGCCTGTGTGCGCAGATTGATGATGCCGCCAAAGCGCTTGCCCTGCCCTACCGGCCAGGTCATGGGCACGCAGGGCATGCCCAGTTCGCGTTCCACCTCGTCCAGGATGTCCAATGGGTCGCGCACCTCACGGTCCATCTTGTTGACGAAGGTGATGATGGGCGTGTCGCGCTGGCGGCAAACCTCGATCAGGCGGCGCGTCTGCGCCTCCACACCGTTGGCAGCGTCGATCACCATCAGCGCCGAATCCACGGCAGTCAGCACGCGGTAGGTATCTTCCGAGAAGTCCTTGTGGCCGGGCGTGTCGAGCAGGTTGATGACGTGGTCACGGTACACCATCTGCATCACGCTCGACGCTACCGAGATGCCGCGCTGCTTCTCGATCTCCATCCAGTCGGATGTGGCGTGGCGGCTGGCCTTGCGGCCTTTCACGGCGCCAGCAATCTGGATCGCGCCGGAGAACAGCAACAGCTTTTCCGTCAGCGTCGTTTTACCGGCGTCGGGGTGGGAGATGATGGCAAAGGTGCGGCGCCGCCGCGTTTCGTTGGCGTAGGACACAGAAAAAACAGGAAGATCTTGAAAGGAAACAAGCTGCTTCTGCGCATGCAGACAGCAAATAGCCTTCCATTATCCCTTTTCTCGTCTGCACCCTGCCATCACAAACGCACCAGCTTCTCTTGATACCGCCGTGCATTGTCAACGTAATGCTGCGCACTGTGCCGCAAGCCCTCGATTTGCTCTGGCGTCAACTGGCGCACCACTTTGGCCGGGCTGCCGATGATCAGGCTGCCATCCGGGAAGGTCTTGCCCTCGGTCACCAACGCGCCCGCACCTACCAGGCAGTGCTTGCCGATGACAGCGCCATTGAGCACCACCGCGCCGATGCCAATCAGGCTTTCGTCGCCGATGGTGCAGCCGTGCAACATCACCTGGTGCCCCACTGTCACGCGCTTGCCGATGGTCAACGGCACGCCTTCGTCAGTGTGCAGCACGCTGCCGTCCTGGATATTGCTGCCTTCGCCGACGGTAATGGGGTCGTTGTCACCGCGCAGCACCGTGTTGAACCAGATGCTCACGTCGGCCTCCAGACGCACGTCGCCAATCACCTGGGCGCTGTCGGCGATCCAGGCACCAGTTGCTATTTTGGGTTGTGCGCTTTCAAGCTTGTAAACAGCCATAAATACTCCCTCAAAGACAAAACCTAGAAGAAAAATATTACGAATAGTTGCTTAAATTAAATTTTTTATTTTAAAAAATAGTTAGATCTATAGTTATATTTCTTACAATGACCATTGTCACGGTTTAGGCAAATTTGCCAAGCCGGACACTTCGTTTACCAAGGGCATTTCCAGTGGATTGTCTGTCGCACCCCGGCAACGGATCACCACACTTGTTTTCAAAGGATTATTCCATGAAGATCAAATTTGCTTTGTCCATATTAAGCCTGACAGCCGCGGCTGCATTTGCAGCTCCCCCTGCGACTGCACCCGCAGGCACCACCGGCATGTGCAATGACGGCACCTTCTCCAGCGCTGCCAGAAAGCAAGGCGCATGCCGCGGCCATCAAGGCGTGAAGGAATGGTATGCCGCTGCACCTGCCACCGCTGCATCAAAAGCAGTTGCCGCTACTCCGGCCAAGCCTGCGACCCCAGCCGTGCCCGCCAAACCCGTCGCTCCGGCAACGCCAGCCAAGCCTGCAGCTCCCGCAAAACCAGCTCCTGTAGCCGCTCCCGGCCAAGTTTGGGTGAATGAGTCGAGCAAGGTATTCCACTGCGCAGGCACCAAGTGGTACGGCCAAACAAAAAACGGCGTCTACATGTCTGAGGCTGAAGCACTTGCCAAAGGCTACAAGGCCGCACACAACAGATCTTGCGCGAACTAAGCAAGCCATCTGGAAAAACACAAAGCCCCGTTGCCAAACAACGGGGCTTTTTTCTGACTCTTGCACAGCATCACCCCCGCGGATGATGCTGTGCATGCAGATGCTTCAACCGTTCGCGCGCGATATGCGTGTAGATCGTTGTGGTGCTGATATCGGCATGGCCCAGCAGCAACTGCACCACGCGCAAATCGGCACCGTGGTTGAGCAGATGCGTGGCAAAGGCATGCCGCAGGGTATGGGGTGACAAAGGCACATGGATATCGGCCTGCGCCGCATATTTTTTGACCAAGTGCCAGAACATGGCGCGCGTCATGGCTTCGCCCACACGCGCACCGCGTGCCGTTACAAACACCGCTTCGCTGGTTTTGCCCGCCAACAACGCAGGGCGTGCTTGTTGAAGATAACGCAGCAGCCAGTCATGCGCCTGCGCGCCAAAGGGCACCAACCGCTCCTTGTTGCCCTTGCCCGTAATGCGCAGCACCTGCTCGGCCAGGCTCACCTGCAAAAGCTTCAACTGCACCAGTTCGCTCACGCGCAGGCCGCTGGCGTACAGCAACTCCAGCATGGCGCGGTCGCGCAAACCCAAGGGCGTTGCCACGTCAGGAGCCATCAACAGCTTTTCAACCTGCGCTTCGCTGATCAGTTTGGGCACGCGCAAGGGCGTTTTGGCCGCCAGCAAGCGCAAGGTGGGATCAACAGCAACATGCCGCTCGCGCAAGGCCCAGCGGTAAAAGCGCTTGAGCACGGTCAGGCGCCGGTTGGCCGTGCTGGCCTTGTTGCCTGCGTCAAACAGATGCGCCTGGTAGTGCTGGATATCACCATCAGATACACCAAACAGGCTTTTGCCACTCGCCCGACTCTCCAGCCAGGCAGCAAACAGCGTCAAATCACGCCGATAGGCTGCCAGGGTGTTGGCGGACAACCCATCCTGCAGCCACATCGCATCAATGAATGTATCGATGGTGTTCTGGTCAGGCTGTTGGGGCATGGCACATCATTGCACAAGAAATCAGGTAAGGTGTGCCGTTATCCCGCACCCAAAAACAAAATGCCCACAGCGTGGGCATTTGCAGGCGTTCAATGGGGCCAACTCAGGGTTGCACAATCCATTTCGCAATGGCGCGCGCATCCGCCGCAGACAACTGGGGCTGCGCCGGCATGGCCACAGGCCCCCACTCACCCGAACCTCCCTTGCGGATTTTTTCGGCCAGCTCAGCCTCAACCGGCTTGCCCTTGTAGCGCTGGCTCATTTCCTTGAACGACGGACCCATCATCTTTTTCTGATCCACCCCGTGGCACGTCATGCAGTTGTTGGCCCTGGCAATCGCCAGGGCATCTGCTGCGTGCGCCAGCGTACCTGTGCCAGCCAAGGCACATACGGCAGAAACAGTGATCAAAAAGCGTCTCATTGCACAGCGCTCCTTTCAAGCAGCCATCATACGCCGAGATGGGGAATTTTGCAGCGAAATCAATACGCGCCAAGCCTGTTTCTGCGCAACATACAACGTACCGAACATGAAAACATCAACAAGCCATGCAAAAGCCCGCACAAGGCGGGCATGGAAAACTTGCATTCAGGAAGATGCGTTTACTGCACCTTGATTTGTACCGGACGCACTTGCACCTCGACAGGAGCAACTGAAGTTGCGGCAGGCTCAGGGCAGCGGCCTTGCTTTTTCAAGCCGGGCGGGCAGAAACCACCACCGGGGTAGCAGTTGCCTTTTTTCGCCTGGCCCGGCGGGCACATATCTCCTGTGCTGTTGCCGGGCCCGGATGCGGGTTGTACAGCCACACAACCTGCCAACATCAATGCTGCTGCGGGAAGGGTAAAGAGGACTTTCTTCATCGGGTGTCTCCTTGTAAAACTGAACACACTCCATTATTGAAAACGTCGCCCGTTTCAATCCTTCATTTGGCGTAACCGCAAGTAGCAGCGCACCGTTGTGTGAGATATCTCACAACGGCACCAACGGCGCATTACTTCGCTGCCGCCTTGACCACCCGCACGCGGATCACGTTGGGTACCTTGGCGATGACATCTACCACATCGTCGTTTGGCGGCGGCTCCACATCGAGGATGTTGTAGGCGAGTTCGCCGCGGCTGCGGTTGACCATGTCGATCACGTTGATCTTGGCCTCCGCCAGCACCGACAGCACATTGCCCAGCACGCCCGAAACGTTGTCGTTGGAGAAGGTGATGCGCGTGCTGCCCGGCGTGCGCGCCATGGTCACGACGGGAAAGTTCACCGAGTTGGTGATGTTGCCGTTGAGCAAATAATCCACCAGTTGATCAGCCGCCATCACGGCGCAGTTTTCTTCGGATTCGGCCGTGCTCGCGCCAATGTGCGGCATGGCAATGACCTTTTCGTGGTTGAGCAGGCCCGGCTCGGGAAAGTCGCACACATAGCGGCTGAGCTGGCCCGACTCGAGTGCCTTGAGCACCGCGTCTTTGTCGACCACGCTTTCGCGTGCAAAGTTCAACAGCACGGCACCTGGTTTGATGGCAGAGAGCGCCTCGGCATTGATCATGTGCTTGGTGGCGTCAATTGCCGGCACGTGCAGCGACACATAGTCAGAGCGCGCCAGCAGCGAATGCAGGTTTTCCATCTTCTGCACTTCGTTCGACAGGCGCCAGGCGGCCTCGATCGACAGCGCCGGGTCGTAGCCCAGCACCTTCATGCCCATGTCAAGCGCCGTGCTCGCCACCATCGAGCCGATAGCGCCCAGGCCAACGATGCCCAGGGTCTTGCCGCGCAACTCGCCACCGGCAAAGCGCGATTTTTCTTTTTCCAGCAGCTTCGACATTTCGCCCGCATCGCTCATGGTGTTAAGCGACTGCGCATAGGCAATGCCGGGCAGAATGCCGCGCGCCGCCAGCAGCATGCCTGCCAGCACCAGTTCTTTCACGGCATTGGCATTGGCGCCCGGCGTGTTGAACACCACAATGCCTTTTTTGCCATATTCGGCAACGGGGATGTTGTTGACCCCTGCACCAGCACGCGCCACAGCCACCAGGCTCTCGGGCACCTCTTCGCCGTGCAGCTTGTGGCTGCGCAACAGATACGCATGCGGCGCGGGCATTTCGCTGCCCACCTCGAAATTGGCGCGCGGAAAACGATCCAGCCCACTCACCGCAATGGCGTTGTAGGTTTTGATTTTGTAGACACCCATGGAAATACCTTTTCAAAAACAGCTACCGCAGGAAAACCTGCGGTACACAATAAAAACTCAGTTGGATTTGACCTGCTCGTAACCCCAGGCAAGCCAGGGCATCAGCGCTTCCACATCGGCCTTCTCGACGGTAGCGCCACACCAGATGCGGATACCCGCAGGCGCATCCTTGTACGCACCGATGTCGTAAGCAACCTTTTCGGTTTCGAGCAATTTCACCAGTTGCTTGACCTTGTCTTCGGGCAGATCGAGCGTGAGGCACACGCTGGTGTTTGACCGCGTGGCGGGGTCTTCTGCCAAAAAGCGAATCCACGGTGTGGCAGCCACAAAGTCTTCGATCACTTGCAGATTGGCCTGGCTGCGCGCCATGGTGGCGGGCACCCCGCCGATCTTGTCCACCCAGGCCAGTGCGTCGAGGTAATCGGCCACACACAGCATCGACGGGGTGTTGATGGTTTCGCCCTTGAACAGGCCTTCGCTGAGTTTGGCCACGCCGTCCTTCTTGGCCGTCATGCGGAAGATCTTGGGCAGCGGCCACGGCGGGCTGTAGCTTTCCAGCCGCTCCACCGCACGCGGGCTGAGGATCAGCATGCCATGCGCGCCTTCACCACCCAGCACTTTTTGCCACGAGTAGGTGATGACGTCGAGCTTTTCCCAAGGCATCTCCATCGCAAACACGGCACTGGTGGCGTCGCAAATCGTCAACCCGCCGCGGTTGGCGGGAATCCAGTCGCCGTTGGGCACGCGCACGCCGCTGGTGGTGCCGTTCCAGGTAAAGACCACGTCGTTGTCAAAATTCACCTTCGTCAGATCGGGCAACTTGCCATACGCGGCCTTGTACTCGGTCACGTTGGGCAGCTTGAGTTGCTTGACCACATCGGTCACCCAGCCGGAACCGAACGATTCCCACGCCAGCATGTCCACCCCGCGTGCGCCCAGCAGCGACCACAGGGCCATCTCCACCGCGCCAGTGTCAGACGCAGGCACCACGGCCACGCGGTAATCGGCAGGCAGACCCAGAATGCGCGCCGTTTCGGTACAGCACAAACCCAACTGTTTTTTGCCCAGCGAGGAGCGGTGGGAGCGCCCCAGGCTGCTCAGGTCCAGATCGGTGACCTGGTAACCCGGCCGCTTGGAACACGGGCCGGAAGAAAAATTCGGATTGGCCGGCTTGACAGCAGGTTGCGACATGAGAACTCCAGCTATTTCTGTTCAGGGAAGACGAAAAACGGGATGCAGCCCAGCAAGACAGGCACCGCAACCCATCAGGATGCTGCATTGCAGCATTTTAGCGCGGCAGCCTTTATGCATTCTTACGCATTTTTACACCGTTTCATGAAACCTCATCCCAAACGGTAGAAACCGGCAATATGCGCCCAGGCCTCTTCAGGCGTATCGGCATAGCGGAACAAGTTGACATCTTCGGGCGAGATCATGCCTTCGTCCACCAATGCGTCCCAGTGCAACACGCGTTGCCAGTAGCTGCTGCCGTACAGCACGATGGGCACGGTTTTCGACTTGCCGGTTTGCACCAGCGTGAGGATTTCAAACAACTCATCGAGCGTGCCGAAACCACCGGGGAAATTCACCAGCGCCTTGGCGCGCATCATGAAGTGCATTTTGCGCAGCGCAAAGTAGTGGAACTTGAAGCTCAGGCCCGGCGTGATGTAGCGGTTGCCCGACTGCTCGTGCGGCAAGGTGATGTTCAGCCCCACCGTGGGTTCGCCCGCTTCGCTGGCGCCGCGGTTGGCCGCTTCCATGATGCCGGGGCCACCGCCTGTGCACACGTAAAAATGCTGCTCACGCGGTTTGCCGCTGCTGTAGCGGGCGACGATCTTGCCAAACTCACGCGCATCTTCGTAGTAGCGCGCGCCGCGTTGCAGGCGCTCGGCCTGTTGCAGCACGGCTTCGTCGTTGTTCTGGCGCGCCGTGGCAAGCAGCGCCTCCACCTCTTCGGCAGACCGCACACGCGCACTGCCGTACACCACCACCGTATGGTCGATCTGGCGGTGCTGCTGCGCCAGTTCGGGCTTGAGCAGTTCCAGATGCAGGCGGATGCCACGTGTTTCGCGGCGCAGCAAAAATTCGGGATCGGCAAACGCCAGGCGGTAAGAGTCGGGGTGCAAATCCATGCCCGCATCGCTGTGCTGCTGGATCACCTCCCAGGCATCTACCAGGCGCTTTTTGCTCAGGTCGCGGTCGTTGTTGGTACTCATGGGGGATAGGGCCAAATGCAAAAAGGCTTCCGGCAGGAGGAAGCCCTTTTGTCGTGGGTCAAGAAAAAATCAGGCGTGTTGGCGGCAGCGCGGCGGGTCAGACGCGTTTGCGGTATTCGCCGGTGCGGGTGTCGATTTCGATGCGGTCGCCTTGCGCCACAAAAATCGGCACGCCCACTTCAAAGCCGGTGGCAATTTTGGCGGGCTTCAAAACCTTGCCCGAGGTATCGCCTTTTACAGCAGGCTCGGTCCAGGTGATTTCGCGCTCCACACTGGTCGGCAGTTCCACCGAAATGGCCTTGCCTTCGTAGAACACCACTTCGGCTTCCATGCCTTCTTCGAGGTAGTTCAGCGCATCGCCCATGTTGTCGGCTTCGACTTCGTACTGGTTGTAGTCGCCGTCCATCCACACGTACATGGGGTCGGCAAAATAGCTGTAGGTGCAGTCTTTCTTTTCGAGTACAACGTTGTCGATCTTGTCGTCAGCCTTGAACACCACCTCGGTGCCGAAGTTGTTGAGGAGGCTTTTGAGCTTCATGCGCACGGTGGAAGAACCACGGCCACCACGGGCGTATTCGGTGCGAAGGACGACCATCGGGTCTTTGCCGTGCATGATCACGTTGCCGGCGCGGATTTCTTGAGCGAGTTTCATAATTGTCTTTTCAGGTTGGGCTGCCACACCAAGCGCCGCAGGCGGGTCGTGGCAAACAGTACTGGCGCCGCCCGTACCGCAAAATCATGAACAGCACCGGAACGCCCATTGTGCAAGGCAATGCCCCGCAAAACCTGTTGATTTTACCCTACCCTTCGCTGCGGTCGGGAAGTTTTGTTTGATTCCGAATGCTGACAAGACTTTCTTCGACAAAAGCCAGCAACTGCACCGCCAGATCCGGCTGTTGCAGCAGGCGCTCTCTCGCCTGTTGCACACATGTGCGCCACTGTGCCAGCTCGTTGTATGCAAGCTGCGGCAGCGCCTCCGGCAACACACCGTTCCACACGGCGTGGAACTTGCGCAAACTGGCAGGCGCATCCAGCCAGTGCAGAAACGCCTGCAATTTGGCATGGTGGGCACCGTCGTGCTGCGGATAGATATGCCAGACAAAAGGCTGGCCCGCCCACAAGGCACGCACCAGCGAGTCTTCCCCCCGCACCCAATTGCAATCGCTGGCCCAGAGCAACTCGTCAAATGCGGTCTGCGCCAGCCACGGCAGGGCGTGCAGCACCAGCCTGCCGTGCGCTGCTCGTCCCTGTTCCCGCAACGCCTGTTGCGTGGCTGCGGGCAACACGTTCATGATTGCCTGCAATGCACGTCCGGGCGTCACCAGCAGATGCACCGGCCTTGCCTCAGCCCAGGTCTGCAATTGCTGCAACAAGTCCGGCAACGCAGGAGGTTCGTAGCAGAACAGGCTGACCGCCAAGGCATTGGCAGGCACACCCCATTGCGCCCGCCAGGCGGCGCGGTCAAACGCCTGCTGGCGCAGCAACAGATCAGGCTCGCGCAACAGGCCGCCCGTTTTTGCAGTAAAGCCGGGATAAAAGAATGTCTTGACACAATCCGCCGCAGGTCCCGCCAGCACTGGCGAAGGCAACAAGTGGCTGCGTTCCACATACGGCTCTGCCGACAGGTACTCCAGGTTCAGCCACACACCGGGATGTGCCGTTTGCTGCTGCGCCCAGCGCGCCTGCACCGCCTCATCCAGCGTGCAGCCAAAGGCCTCCACCAGCACATCGGCAGGCTCGACTGGAAGGTCTGCTGAAGTCAAAGGCCTGCTCCAATGGCACACCTCTACGCCCGCATGGCCCTGTGGTGCCAACCATCGCAGCGCCGCAGCATCATCCACCCACAAACGCACCCGCTGGCCGCGCTGCGCCAAGTTCACCGCCAGCCGCCAGCACACGCCGATATCGCCGTAGTTGTCGACCACGGCGCAGAAAATATCCCACAGACGAGAAGGTGCTGACATGATCCAGGCAAACAGACAAAGGGGCTGCGAACATGGGCGCTGCGAAGCATCGCCACACGCACGTCTTCCTACAATAGCAGCATGAGCCGCACGCCCCCACCGCCCGCCAACGACGACAGCATACCTGCACCTGTTGTCGGGCAGCAGGTGGACAACGGCAACCCGACGAGCCGTGAGGCGTTGCTGGAACAGGTAGCCGCCCTGCCCGGCCTGCCCGGCGTGTACCGCTATTTCGACGCCGAAGGCCAGGTGCTGTACGTGGGCAAGGCCATCCACCTGAAGCGGCGCGTATCGAGCTATTTCCAGAAAGACCACGGTGGTACGCGCATCGGCTTTATGGTGGGCAAGATTGCACGGCTTGAAACCACGGTGGTGCGGTCTGAAGCCGAGGCGCTGATCCTTGAAAACAACCTGATCAAGACGCTGCAGCCGCGCTACAACATCCTGTTCCGCGACGACAAGAGCTACCCTTATCTCAAGATCACGGCGCCCGCAAAAAACCGAGTCGCCGCAGAAGACAACAGCGGCAAAACCAGCCCCGGCGACTACCCGCGCATCGCCTACTACCGTGGCGCCACCGACCGGCAGCACCGCTACTTTGGCCCCTACCCCAACGCCTGGGCGGTGAAAGAAACGATTGCGCTGCTGCAAAAAGTGTTCCGCCTGCGCACCTGCGAAGACACGTTTTTCAGCAACCGCACCCGCCCGTGCCTGCTCTACCAGATCAAGCGCTGCACCGCGCCGTGCGTAGGGCATATCACGCCCGATGCCTACGCCAGCGACGTGGCCGAAGCCATTGCCTTTTTGCGCGGCGACACCGATGCGGTGCTGCAAAACCTCGAAAGGCGCATGCTGGCATTTTCGGAGCAACTGGCGTTTGAACGCGCCGCCGAAGTGCGCGACCAGATCACGGCACTCAACAAGGTGCTGCACCAGCAGTCGCTCGACACGACCAGCGACAAGGACGTGGACATCATCGCCGTGCAGGTGCAGGGCGGGCGCGCCTGCGTGAACCTGGCCATGGTGCGCGGCGGGCGGCACCTGGGCGACAAGGCGCATTTCCCGTCGCAGTTTGACGATGCGCGCAAGCTGGCCGAGGTGCAGGAAGATGTCCCAGAAGAATGCGAAGCGCCCGCTTCTGCACCCGCCACTGGCACGGATGCAACAAGCTTGAGCACGCAGGTGGAACGCAAAGTGCTCGAAGCCTTTATCGCCCAGCACTACCTTGGCGCCACCGAATGGCCGGATGTGCTGGTCACCGCTTTGCCTTTGTCTGAAGCGTTGCAGCAGGCGCTGGATGAAGCCGCAGGGCGGCATATCCATCTGGTGCACCAGCCGCGCGAAAACCGCCGCTTGTGGCTGCAAATGGCCGAGCACAACGCTGCCCTGAAACTGGCGCGGTTGCTGGCCGAAGAAGGCTCACAACAGGCGCGCACCCGGGCGCTGGCCACCGTGCTGGGGCTGGAGTCTCACGTTTCTGAAAACGCAGATGAAGCTGCAACCGCAGATTTTTCCCATCTGCGCATCGAATGCTTCGACATCTCGCACACCGCAGGCGAAGCGACTCAAGCCTCGTGCGTGGTGTTTGAAAACCACACCATGCAATCGGCCCAATACCGCCGCTACACCATCCACGGCATCACACCCGGTGACGACTACGCCGCCATGCGCCAGGTGCTGATGCGCCGCTACGGCAAGCTGGCGCAGGCCATCCGTGAAGCGGCGCCCGATGTGCCCAAGGTTGAACTTGAAAACATGGATGTCGATGCACCCGACTCCGCCAGCACCGTGCAACCCGAACTGCGCTGGCCCGATGTGGTGCTGATTGACGGCGGCAAGGGCCAGGTGGCTGTGGCGCGCGAAGTGTTCACAGAGCTGGGCATGGCGCTGTCGCGCATCGTCGGCGTGAAAAAAGGCGAGGGCCGCAAGGTCGGGCTGGAAGAACTCGTCTTTGCCGATGGCCGCGCCAAGGTCACATTGCCGCCCGATTCCGCCGCACTGATGCTGGTGGCGCAAATCCGCGATGAAGCGCACCGCTTTGCCATCACCGGCATGCGCGCCAAGCGCGCCCGCGTGCGCACGGGCGGCAGCAAGCTCGAAGACATTCCCGGCATTGGCCCCAAGCGGCGCGCCCGCCTGCTGCAACGCTTCGGCGGCCTGCGCGGCGTGGCCGCGGCGTCCGAGAGCGATCTCGCCAGCGTGGAAGGCATTTCGCCCGCCCTGGCGGCCGACATCTACAAGGCGCTGCATTGACATGCGCGTGTTTTGCAGTAGGCACTGCAATATCCACAGCGCTTTATCAAGACTGCATTCGTGACACAATCCTGTCACGTGCAAAAACCCTTTTTTCTGCAACAAATACCTCCTGTTCCGTAAGCCCAAGCGCATGTTCTTTACCCCGCCCACCATCCTGACCTGGACCCGCATCGTTGCCATCCCGATCATCATGGGCGTGTATTTCCTGCGCATGCCGCTGGCCACGCAGAACCAGATTTCAGCGGTGCTGTTCGTAGTCTTTGCCATTACCGACTGGCTCGACGGCTATCTGGCGCGCAAGCTCGACATGACCTCCTCCTTTGGCGCCTTTCTCGACCCGGTAGCCGACAAGTTCCTGGTCTGCGCCAGCATGCTGATCCTGGTGCATCTCAAACGCGCCGATGTGTTTGCCGCCTTCATCATCATCGGGCGCGAAATTGCCATCTCCGCCCTGCGCGAGTGGATGGCACAGATCGGTGCCGCGCGCAGCGTGGCCGTGCACATGCTGGGCAAATTCAAGACCGTTGCCCAGATGGCGGCCATTGCCCTGCTGCTGTACGACCACCCCATTGGGGATTACACCCACACGCGGCTGCTGGGATTCTGGTTACTGTGGATTGCCGTCATCCTCACCGTGTGGTCGATGGTGTACTACCTGCGCAAGGCGCTGCCCGAAATCCGCGAGCGCGCCAACCGCAAGCATTGAGCTGAATATCCTGCGGGAAAAACGCCACACAGGGCGCAGAGAGAGCGGCAAAACCCATTACAATCGTTCCCATGCTGTGCCATTCGGGCATGGTCGTTTGTTGTCCGGTAAGGCTCCGCACCCATCGTGTGCAAACACCATGCAGGACAAGACTTGGTGTAGGCAAGCAGTCCGCCATACATACACATATATGCGAAGAAGGGGATTTTTGTGAACAAGACCGAACTGATCGAGCATATTGCCAAAAATGCCGACCTTTCCAAAGCTGCGGCAGCCCGCGCACTCGACGCTACCATTGGCGCTGTCAAACTCACTTTGAAAAAAGGCGGCACAGTGTCGCTGGTAGGTTTTGGCACCTTTGCTGTCGGCAAGCGCGCAGCACGCCAGGGCCGTAACCCGCAAACGGGTGCCGTCATCAAGATCAAGGCCGCCAAAGTGCCCAAGTTCCGTCCCGGAAAAGCACTCAAAGACGCTGTCAACTAAAAAACAACGCTGCCGGCTGGGCCGGTAGCAAAGTTTCGCAGTGGGTGCTTAGCTCAGTTGGTAGAGCGGCGCCCTTACAAGGCGTAGGTCGGCGGTTCGACCCCGTCAGCACCCACCACTGCTTCACAAAACCCGGCCTGTGCCGGGTTTTGTTTTATGGCTATCGTTCGTCATGCGTTGTATATTGCCTTGTCGTCCACGATTTCCACGAGCAGGGAAATCCAGCAAAAAGCCCACAAATCTGCTGGCTTTTACCCCATCAGGCTGGACCGCCACGGACAACAAAAAACCCGCGGTGTCAGTAAACACGCGGGTTTCAGGAATTTCATGAACTTTGCTGGACACAAAGCTGGTGCCGGAGGCCGGAATCGAACCGGCACGCCATCTCTGGCGGGGGATTTTGAGTCCCCTGCGTCTACCAATTTCACCACTCCGGCAGCGGGCAAGTAGAATGCAAGAGGGCGATTATGGCACAAGCTGCCTCTTTGCAACCACGCCGAAACAGCGTTTTGTCTTCTGAACTGCCGCTTTTTTAACGCATGCACACCTACCCCACTATTGAACAGTTCATCGGCCAGACTCCGCTGGTGGCCTTGCAGCGGCTGGGCGGTGAAGATATACAACAACGCGGCAATGTGCTGCTGGGCAAGCTCGAAGGCAACAACCCGGCCGGTTCGGTGAAAGACCGGCCCGCGCTGGCGATGATTGCCGGAGCCGAGGCGCGTGGTGAAATCCGCCCCGGCGATACCTTGATTGAAGCCACCAGCGGCAACACCGGCATTGCGCTGGCGATGGTGGCTGCCATCAAGGGTTACCGCATGATTCTTGTCATGCCCGAAGACCTGAGCGTGGAGCGTGCGCGAACCATGCGCGCCTACGGTGCCGAATTGCTGCTGACCCCACGCAGCGGTGGTATGGAATACGCGCGCGACTTGGCCTTGCAGATGCAGGCTGACGGCAAGGGGCGCGTGCTGGATCAGTTCGGCAACCCCGACAACAGCCTGGCGCATTACCAAACGACTGGGCCTGAGATCTGGCGCGACACGGGTGGGCGCATCACGCATTTCGTCAGCGCCATGGGCACCACGGGTACCATCAGCGGGGTAGCGCGCTATTTGAAAGGGCAAAACCCGCAGGTGCGCATCATCGGTGCGCAGCCCGGCGAAGGTTCGCGCATTCCCGGCATCCGCAAATGGCCCGAAGCCTACCAGCCGGGCATTTACGAGCCTGCGCTGGTTGATGAACTGGTGGAGGTCACCCAGTCAGAAGCGGAAGCCATGGCGCGCCGCCTGGCGGGCGAAGAAGGCATTTTTGCGGGTATTTCTGCTGCTGGAGCATGCTGTGTCGCCCTGCAGCTGGCGCAACGCGAAGAAAACGCCACCATCGTGTTTGTGGTGTGCGACCGGGGCGACCGGTACCTGTCCACCGGCGTGTTTCCGGTTTGATGAGCACGACCATGGATTTTGACGCCGACCTCGACGCCCGCAACCTGCACTGCCCCTTGCCCATTTTGCGCGCCAAAAAAGCACTGGCCAACCTTGAAAGTGGCCAGGTGCTGCGCGTGGCCACGACCGACCCCGGCGCATTGCACGACTTTCAGGTGTTTGCCCAACAAACTGGCAACACACTGTTGCAGCAACAGACCGAAGACGCTACCACCACACACTGGTTGCAACGGCGCTGACGCCTGAATGGTGCGGCCTGTCACCGGACAGCCAAAACCAGCTTCTATAATCGGTTTTTCCCCGGAGCGGGTACTACGCCCGCCTGCTGGCCATGTCAACCACCAAATTTGTTTTCGTCACCGGCGGTGTCGTGTCTTCGCTTGGCAAAGGCGTTGCTTCGGCCTCGCTGGCTGCCATCCTTGAATCACGCGGCCTCAAAGTTACCCTCATCAAGCTCGATCCGTACATCAACGTTGATCCGGGCACGATGAGTCCGTTCCAGCACGGCGAGGTATTCGTCACCGACGACGGCGCTGAAACCGACCTGGATCTGGGTCACTACGAGCGCTTCATCGAAACACGGATGAAGCAGGCCAACAACTTCACCACCGGACGCATTTACCAGAGCGTGATCGAGAAAGAGCGCCGCGGCGACTATCTGGGCAAAACGGTGCAAGTGATCCCTCACATCACCAATGAAATCCAGGAATACGTCAAACGCGGCGCAGGCGTAGGCACACCCGAAGCGGTGGACGTAGCGATTGCCGAAATTGGCGGCACCGTAGGCGATATCGAGTCGCTGCCCTTTCTGGAAGCCGTGCGGCAGTTGAGCCTGAAACTCGGCCCCAACAACACCGCCTTTGTACACCTGACCTACCTGCCGTGGATTGCCGCCGCGGGCGAACTCAAAACCAAGCCAACCCAGCACACGGTGCAGAAATTGCGCGAAATCGGCATCCAGCCCGATGCTTTGCTGTGCCGTGCTGACCGGCTGATCCCCACCGAAGAACGCGAAAAAATCAGCCTGTTCACGAACGTGCCCGAATGGGGCGTGATCAGCATGCCCGATGTAGATTCGATCTACAAGGTGCCGCGCATGTTGCACGAGCAGGGGCTGGACGGCCTGATCTGCGACAAGCTGCGCCTGAACACACCGCCCGCCAACCTGTCGCGCTGGGATGCGCTGGTGCACGCCGTGGCGCACCCACAGCATACGGTGCAGGTAGCGATGGTGGGCAAATACGTCGAGCTGTCTGACAGCTACAAATCGCTGATCGAGGCTTTGCGCCACGGCGGCCTGAAGAACCAGGCCAAGGTGGAAATCTGCTATGTCGATGCCGAGGCGCTGACCCCCACCAATGCGGCAGAGCAGTTGAAGCCCTACGACGCCATCCTGGTACCAGGAGGCTTTGGCAAGCGCGGGGTAGAGGGCAAGATCGCCGCCGCCCGCTACGCGCGCGAAAACAAGGTGCCTTATCTTGGCATCTGCTTGGGCATGCAGGTAGCCACCATCGAATACGCGCGCCATATGGCAGGTCTGGATAACGCCAACAGCACCGAGTTCGACCCCGACACGCCGCACCCCGTGATTGCGCTCATCAACGAGTGGAAAGATGCCGACGGCAGCATCCAGACGCGCGACGCCGCTTCTGACCTGGGCGGCACCATGCGTTTGGGCGCACAAAGTTCGGACGTGAGCAAGGGCACGCTGGCGCACAGCATTTACGGCGATGTGGTCACCGAGCGCCACCGCCACCGTTACGAGGCCAACGTCAACTATCTCGATCAATTACGCCAAGCCGGGTTGGTGATCTCGGCGCTGACCCAACGCGAACAGCTCACCGAAATTGTCGAGCTGCCGCAAGACGTACACCCTTGGTATATGGGCGTGCAATTCCACCCCGAATTCAAGTCCACCCCGTGGGACGGGCACCCGTTGTTCAATGCGTATATCAAGGCGGCTTTGGATTTGCAGAAAAGCAGCAAGAGTGATAGCATCAAAACATCAAATTGATGTTTTGATGATAGGGATTGGTCATGAATGCCACTATTCGCACTACCTTGAGTCTTGATGAAGACGTGATGATTCTCGCGCAGCAAACGGCGCGCAGGGAACGTGTGTCTGTAGGTAAGGCATTGAGCAATCTGGTTCGCGAGAAGCAGGGCATGATGCCGACAGACAAAACTCCGGCCAAACTGCGCAGCAAATACAGTTTGCTACCCGCCCGCGGCGAAGTAATTACCAGCGAGCATGTGTACCGTTTGATGGAACAAGAAGGCATTTGATGGCCGTCAAGCGTTTTTTACTCGACATCAATGTGTGGATTGCCTTGCTCGACGATGACCATCCCCACAATAAACAGGCACAGAACTGGTTTGCGCAACACCAGCCCATCGCCACATGCCCGCTGACCGAAAATGGCGTGATGCGCATCATCAATGCGCCAGGTTATTCCAGACTGGGCTGGATAGGGTTTGACATCGTACGCAACAAACTTGCCGAAATTTGCGCAGACAGCGACCACCAATTCTGGCCCGACAATATTTCACTGGTACGTGATGACGTGCTGGATTACACCCGCCTGAGCGGCCACAACCAGTTGACAGACGCCTATTTGCTGGCACTGGCTGTACAACACAATGGCGCACTGGTCACTTTTGACCAGCGCATTGGTCTAGCCGCCGTGCATGGTGCCACCGCTGAACATCTGTTTGTTTTATGAAACTCTGTCACCTCAACATCGGCCTGGATCAGCCGTTTTTCCTCATCGCAGGCCCTTGCGTGGTGGAGAGCGAACAGTTGCAAATGGATGTGGCCGGTCGGCTGAAAGAAATCACCGGCCAACTCGGCATTCCCTTCATCTTCAAAAGCAGCTACGACAAGGCCAACCGCAGTAGCGGCGCGAGCTTTCGCGGGCCGGGCATGGATGCGGGACTGGAGGTGCTGGCCAAAGTCAAGAAAGAACTCGGTGTGCCGGTGCTGACCGATGTGCACACCGAGGCCGAAATTCCCGCCGTGGCTGCGGTGGTTGATGTATTGCAGACACCCGCTTTCTTGTGCCGCCAGACCGATTTCATCCGCGCCGTGGCGCAGTCGGGCAAGCCGGTCAATATCAAAAAAGGCCAGTTCCTCGCGCCGCACGACATGAAAAACGTGATCGACAAGGCGCGTGCGGCAGCGGCCGAAAAGGACTTGCCGACCGATGTGTTCATGGCCTGCGAACGTGGTGCCAGCTTTGGCTACAACAACCTGGTGAGCGACATGCGCAGCCTGGCGATCATGCGCGAAACGGGTGCCCCGGTGGTGTTCGACGCCACGCACAGTGTGCAACTGCCGGGCGGCCAAGGCACCAGCAGTGGCGGTCAGCGCGAAATGGTGCCGGTACTGGCCCGCGCTGCCGTGGCCGTGGGCGTGGCAGGTCTGTTCATGGAAACGCACCCTGACCCGGCAAATGCCAAAAGCGACGGCCCCAACGCCGTGCCGCTACAGCACATGCAGGCACTGCTTGAAAGCCTGCTGGAACTCGATGCCGTGACCAAGCGCCACGGTTTTCTTGAAAACAGTTTTGGAGCCTGACGCCATGGCCAGCGGCTATATCATCGGCCACGTGGATGTGGCAGACCCGGTGCAATACGAAGCCTACAAGCGCCTGAGCAGCGCCGCCATCCAGACCTACGAAGCCGAGGTGCTGGTGCGTGGTGGCGCGCAACAAGTGGTGGAAGGGCAGTTGCCGACACGCACCGTGGTGTTGCGATTTGCCAGCTTTGCTGCCGCCAAAGCTTTTCATGATTCGCCCGAATACCGTGCAGCACGCGCTGCACGTGCCGGTATTGCAGAGATGCAGATGGTGTGCGTAGAAGGGGTGGATGGATAAGGCCATGCAACAAGCCAGCCCAGCCAGCGCCATCACCCGCAAAAATATTTTTTGACTTGAGGAAGAACCCCCATGAGTGCCATTGTTGATATCGTAGGTCGCGAAATTCTGGACAGCCGCGGCAACCCCACTGTGGAATGCGACGTATTGCTCGAAAGCGGCGTGATGGGCCGCGCGGCCGTGCCCAGCGGCGCTTCTACCGGCGCACGAGAAGCCATCGAACTGCGCGACGGCGACAAGCAACGCTATGGCGGCAAAGGCGTACTCAAGGCGGTGGAGCACATCAACACCGAAATCTCTGAAGCCGTGCTGGGGCTGGATGCGAGCGAGCAGGCCTTCCTCGACCACACCCTGATCGACCTGGACGGCACCGAGAACAAGA
Source organism: Allobrachymonas sp. (assembly GCA_030538335.1). Taxonomy (GTDB): domain Bacteria; phylum Pseudomonadota; class Gammaproteobacteria; order Burkholderiales; family Burkholderiaceae_C; genus Brachymonas. The sequence goes on from JAUNUE010000005.1 coordinate 24,505, forward strand.
GCCGCCTGGGTGCCAACGCCATGCTGGCCGTGAGCATGGCCGTAGCGCGCGCAGCCGCCGAAGAAAGCGGTCTGCCGCTGTACCGCTACTTTGGCGGCATGGGCGGTTGCCAGTTGCCCGTGCCGATGATGAACGTCATCAACGGCGGCGCACACGCCAACAACAACCTCGATCTGCAAGAGTTCATGATCATCCCCGTGGGCGCACCCACGTTCCGCGAGGCGCTGCGCCAGGGCACGGAAGTGTTCCATGCACTCAAAAAAATCATCCACGACAAAAACATGAGTGTGGCCGTGGGCGACGAAGGTGGCTTTGCGCCGAATGTAGAGAGCCACGAAGCCGCCATCCAGCTCATCCTGCAAGCCATTGGCGACGCGGGCTATACCGCAGGCTCCGACATCGTGTTGGGACTGGACTGCGCCAGCAGCGAGTTCTACAAGGACGGCAAATACGTGCTGGAGGGTGAAGGCGGCCTGCAACTCAGCGCCGAAGAATGGGCGAACATGCTCGCCACCTGGTGCGACAAATACCCCATCATCAGCATCGAAGACGGCATGGCCGAAGGCGACTGGGACGGCTGGAAGCTGCTGACTGACAAGCTCGGCAAAAAAGTGCAACTGGTGGGCGACGACCTGTTCGTGACCAACACCAAAATCCTGCAAGAAGGCATCGACAAGCAGATCGGCAACTCGATCCTCATCAAGATCAACCAGATCG
>JAUNUE010000232.1 GCA_030538335.1 Allobrachymonas sp.
GGGCACACTGGTTTATATTTGAACCTTGCACGCACGTTACGGGAGAAGAACATGTCGGTTGCAGACATTCGCAAAACCATGCAGGGCAAGATGGAACAATCCATCGCCATGCTCAAGACCAACCTCACCAAGATTCGCACGGGCCGCGCCAATCCGGCACTGCTCGATACCGTGCAGGTGGATTACTATGATTCGATGGTGCCGCTGAGCCAGGTGGCCAACGTATCGTCGCTCGATGCACGCACGCTGAGTGTGCAGCCGTGGGAAAAAGGCATGGCCGCCAAGATCGAAAAAGCCATCCGCGACAGCGACCTGGGGCTGAACCCGGCCAGCATGGGCGACCTGATCCGCGTCCCCATGCCCGCCATGACCGAAGAGCGCCGCAAGGAGCTGACCAAGGTGGTGCGCCAGGAAGGCGAATCGGCCAAAGTGGCGATCCGCAACCTGCGCCGCGACGCCAACGAGGCGGTCAAGCGCCTGGTGAAGGACAAGGAAATTTCCGAAGACGACCAGAAGCGCTCTGAAGCCGAGGTGCAGAAAATCACCGACAAGGAAATTGCCACGGTGGATCAGTTGATCCAGGAAAAAGAACAGGACATCATGTCGGTGTGAGATGGACGTTTTCTTTTAATTCATTTTGCTTATGTGGTGGCGTCCCGATGATTCTCGCTGGGCGCACACGATGCCGGTTTTTTCTGGTAACAGTTTTGTGATTTCTTGCCTGCGTTGGGTGGAGACAATAGGCCTTGGAGCTTTTGCAGCCTTGTTGCGGTCATTGAGTTTTGCTCCAGGTAGAAGAGATTCTTTCGTGGCCTCCACATTTCACTAAAAACCTGTGTAGAAAGCTCCTGCTGCACGGCACGACTTATGACTACTCAATCGAACCAATCTGTTCCTGCCAGGATTCCGGAGCATGTGGCCATTGTGATGGATGGCAATGGCCGATGGGCCAAGCAGCGTTATATGCCCCGACTGTTTGGGCACCGCCAAGGTATTGCCTCACTCAAGCGTTGCGTTAAGGCCTGTGTCAACCGCAATATCAAGGCGTTGACTGTTTTCGCCTTTTCGTCGGAAAACTGGAACCGGCCTGCCGAAGAGGTTTCTGGCCTGATGGATCTACTGGTCAAGCTGATGCGTTCGGAGTTGCCGGAGCTGCATGAACAGGGCGTAAGGGTCTGCATAGTAGGAGAGCGTGAAGGTTTGTCTGACGCGGTGCGTGCGAGTGCGACAGAGGCGGAAAATGTGACCAGCAACAATACCAGGATGGTGCTCAATGTCTGTATCAACTACGGCGGACGATGGGACATTGCACAAGCAGCAGCCAGACTGGCAGCAGAAAACCTGGCGATTACCCCAGATAGCTTGCAAGGTGCCATGGCCCTGAGCCATGTGCCCGACCCGGATTTGCTGATCCGTACGGGCGGCGAACAGCGCATCAGCAACTTCCTGCTGTGGCAGTGCGCCTACAGTGAGTTGTATTTCACCGAGACCCTTTGGCCTGATTTTGATGAGGCTGCCCTGGACGCGGCCCTGGCCGACTATGCGGGGCGCGAACGCCGTTTTGGCAAGACTTCGGCACAGGTGCAGGTAGATAATCCTGCATGCTAAAGCAACGCATCATCACTGCCCTGGTGCTGCTGGCTGTTTTGCTGGCGGTGCTGTTCTATCCGTCCGTCTGGGCATTTCCGCTGTTCATGGTGGTGGTGGTCACTGCTGCGGCATGGGAGTGGGCGCGTTTGAGCGGCTATACGGGCGTATCGGCATGGTTGCCCCCGGTACTGGCGTTGATCGGTTGCGTGGTGATGCTGGTGCTGGGTTGGCACCAGGCTGGCTGGGCAGGCTTGCGCATGCTTGCAAGCGCCTGGGTGCTGGTGTGGACGGTGCTTGCCATCGGGTTGCTGTCACAAGGCGTGCCGGTATGGCAGCGCGTGCCCCGTGGCTTGCGCATGGCGGGTGGCTTGCTGACCTTGTGGATGGCCTGGTTGGGTGCGGTGCAACTACATGGGCAACGCGGGGTGTGGTATTTGCTGTCGGCGCTGGCGATGATCTGGGTAGCCGATATTGGCGCTTATTTCGCGGGTCGCGCTTTCGGCAAGAAAAAACTGGCGCCCACCATCAGTCCTGGCAAAAGCTGGGCCGGGGTGTATGGCGGCGTGCTGGCCGTTCTGGTGCTGGTGGTTGCCGGCGCTTTGTTTTTGCCTAAAGGGCAGTTTTTTTACGAAGATGTGATAAGCCATCTGGGCTGGGGCGCTTTGCTACTGCTGGCGGTGGCCATCACAGCGCTGAGCGTGATGGGTGACCTGGTGGAATCGCTGATGAAGCGCAGCATGGGCATGAAGGACAGCAGCCAGTTGCTGCCGGGGCATGGCGGTTTGCTGGATCGGGTCGATTCGCTGCTGCCGGTGTTGCCCGCGGCCCTGGCCTGCATGTTGTGGATGCAATGAGCAAATTGGCGCACAGACAATGGATCAGCGTGCTGGGGGCAACAGGCTCCATTGGCGGCAACACGCTGGATGTGATCGTGCGTCACCCCGATCGCTTTGGCGTGTTTGCCATCAGCGCGGCGACGCAGGTGGACAAGATGCTGGCCTTGTGTGCGCAGTATGCGCCACGCTATGCGGTCATGGCGTCAGAACCGCATGCACAGTTGTTGCGAGAACAATGCCAGGCACACGGCTTGGCTACAGAAGTACTTGCGGGCAGCGATGGCCTGGTGCAGATTGCCACCGATCCTCAGGTCGACATGGTGATGGCAGCCATCGTGGGCGCTGCCGGTCTGGCACCGTGCCTGGCGGCAGCACATGCAGGCAAACGCCTGCTGCTGG
>JAUNUE010000233.1 GCA_030538335.1 Allobrachymonas sp.
TTGCTGGCCTTTATTGCCAGCAACTGCAACGACAACCGCCAGGCGCTGGAAGCAGGCGTACAGGCGCAAGCACGGCTGCAACTGGGCATGCACGACCTGCACATCATCCAGACCCTGATCGAAAAACGCGCCACCTTTGTCTGCAGCGCCAACGTGGTGCGCCCCGCCATGCGTATTGCTTCAGGCCTGTGGGCTTGTGGAGACTATGTGCAAGGCCCCTACCCTGCCACGCTGGAGGGTGCGGTGCGCAGCGGATTGGCGGCAGCGGATGCGGCTTGCCACAGCTCTGCCGCATAAGAGCCTGTCAAAATTTCCCCGCAGGATGCGCACAACACCCAAGCCGGGTCATTGCGAGGAGTGCAAAGCGCGACGTGGCAATCTCTTTTTGCGCGACCTGAAGAGCAACAGATTGCCACGCCGCCTTCGGCGGCTCGCAATGACGAACATTTGGCGACGTTGGGGGTTGGTGCGCTTCGGGTTGCTGCCATATGGCACCACACATCTCGCCGGGCTACCCATCCGTCTGCAACTTGCACACAAGGTGCACTGCTGTTTGAAGCGCAACGCAGCTCACGCAGAGACCGTAAACATGCTCCACGCAGCCCACTACAATGTCAGCAAGCAGCAGGCCATTTCTTGTGCCTGTTTTTTATCGTTCCGGTCTTTCTTTTTTACCCTGTTGTTGCTATGCAAGCCCTCTGGATGGCGCTGGGCGCGCTATTTTTTTCCCTGATGGGCGTGTGCATCAAGATCGCTTCGCCTGACTACGGGCCGATGGAAATTTTGTTCTATCGCGGCCTGACCGGTATGGTTATTTTTTCTGCTGTCATGGCCTTGCAGCGCGTGCCGCTGGCTACCCCGGTGCCGGGGCTGCATGTGCGCCGCAATATATCGGGCGTAACGGCCATGGCGCTGTGGTTTTACGGCATTGCCCACCTGCCTTTTGCCACGGCGATGATGCTCAACAACATGAGCAGCCTGTGGATTGGCGCCATCGTGATGGGCTTTGGCTGGTGGCGCACCCGGCGCTTTCTGTATCCCAAGCTGTTTTTTGCGGTGGTGATGGGTTTTGTCGGCGTGGTGCTGTTGCTCAACCCGCGCGATATCGGCCAGAACGGCTTGGTGCCCGGCTTGCTCGGCCTGCTGTCAGGCCTTTTGTCGGCCATTGCCTATACCCAGGTGCAATCGCTGGGCGAAGCGGGGGAGCCGGAACAACGCATTGTTTTTTACGTGTCCATTGGCACGGCCATCATGGGGCTGGCAGGTACCCTGCTGTGGGAAGGCGGCTTTACCGTGCCTGACCGGCACAGTCTCTGGAAGACTTTCTGGTTGCTGCCCACCGCCGGTTTTTTTGCCGCATTAGGCCAGTGGTGCCTGACCCGTGCCTACTCACGCGGCGCGGCATTGGTGGTGGCGAGCCTGCAATACCTGGGGCTGGTGTTTTCCTCCCTGTTCGGGGTATTCTTGTTCCATGAGCGTCTGGCATGGGCAGGGTGGCTGGGCATGGCTATCATCATCGCTGCAGGCATTGCCGCTACCGCCTGGCGACCCAAAACCATGGCCCCACCCCCTGTTGAGGAAACCGCTCCATGTCCTACTCCACCCTGATTTCCGTCGAGCAACTGCGCGCCTTGCAACAGCAAGGTGCCCCGCTGATGGTGTTTGATTGCAGCTACGACCTGTCTGACGTGGCCGCAGGCCGCACCCAGTACGAAGCTGCCCACATTCCGGGCGCCCGCTACGCTGATCTGAACGACGACCTGAGCAGCTTCCAGCCTGAGCGCGCCGCCAGCGCAGGCCGCCACCCCCTGCCCTTGCGCGAAGATTTTGAAGCCACCTTGCGCCAATGGGGGTTCTCGAACCAGACGCAGGCGGTGGTGTACGACCGCAATGGCTGCAACTACTGCGGCCGCCTGTGGTGGATGCTTAAATGGCTGGGGCACGATGCCGTGGCCGTGCTGGATGGCGGTTTGCAAGCCTGGCAAGCGGCGGGTTATGCGACAGAAACTGGCCCTGCGGCCCCAGCCTCTGGCGTCGGTAATTTCACCGCGCGGCCTTCGCTGGTCGAACTCGTGGCCACCGAAACCGTGGCACAAAACGTGCCGGATGGCGATCTGACCCTGATCGACGCCCGTGGCCCGGCGCGTTACCGGGGCGATACCGAGCCGCTTGACCCGATTGCGGGCCATATTCCGGGTGCCATCAACCGTCCTTTTTCCGATAATCTGGGTGCTGACGGCCACTTCAAATCCGCGGATGTACTCAAGGCAGAACTCGCGGCATTGCTGCCCCACAACGCCCACAAAAAGAACGTGGTGTACTGCGGCAGCGGCGTAAGCGCAGTCGGAACTTTGCTGGCCATGGAACTGGCGGGCCTGCCGCGCCCCGCGCTGTACGCCGGTAGCTGGAGCGCCTGGAGCAACACGCCCGGCCTGCCGGTGGAGCAAGGCTGAAGCGGTTTCTCCCATGCAGGATTGGGCTGACTCAGACGCACACATGGATGACGCAGGCGAAGCCAGCAACAGCCTGTGGCAACAGGTGCAGCAGGTGTTTGCGTCGGGTGGGCTGCTGGCAAGGTCAAATGCCGACTACCGGCCCCGCCCCGGCCAGTTGCAGATGGCGCAAGCTGTTGCCAAGGCCATCAGCAATAACGGCGTGATTGTGGTGGAGGCGGGCACGGGCGTAGGCAAAACCTTTGCCTACCTGGTGCCGGCTCTGCTCAGCGGCGAGCGCGTGCTGATTTCCACCGCCACCAAAACGCTGCAAGACCAGTTGTTCACGCGCGACCTGCCTTATCTGTGCAAACTGCTGGGCTT
>JAUNUE010000234.1:0-1655 GCA_030538335.1 Allobrachymonas sp.
GCAGCGAGCATGCGCTTGACCTGGTGGTATTTGCCTTGGGTGAGCGTCAGCGCCAGGCTGTGGCTGCCTGTAGGCTCACAAGCCTGCGCCTGCACCGGCTGGGGGCTGTCATGCAGCACCACACCCGCGAGCAGGCGTTCTGTCTGATCCGCCGTGACCGGGTGTTTGCATTGCACCTGGTACACCTTGGGCACATGGCGTTTGGGCGACGTCATGCGGTGCAGCAAGGTGCCATCGTCCGTCAGCAACAGCAAACCAGTGGTGTCCTGATCGAGCCGACCCACCGCCTGAACGCCTGCAACCGCACTTTTGCTGGGCCGCTGGCGCAACGGCGCGGGCAACAAGCTGTAGACGCTGGGCCAGATCGAGGGTTTGTGCGAACACTCTGTGCCTGCCGGCTTGTGCAACATGATGCAGGCGCGCGTCTGGTACTGCCACGCCTGCCCCTGCACCACGAACGGCAGGCCATCGTGTACCTCCAGCACCTGCTGCGCATCAATAACCAACTGGCCGTTGACCTGCACCAGCCCTTGTTGCACCAAACCGGCGCATACGCGGCGCGTGCCAAAACCCTGGCTGTAGAGCAGCTCTTCCAGGGTGATGGCGTTGCGCAAAGGTGAACCCTTTTTGCTCAGGCCGCGTTCTCCGGCGTATCGAAGGGCAGCACCAGCTCGCGCAAGTCCTTGCGGGTTTCCACAAGAATCAGCGGGCCGTCGTCCAACTGCACGGCGGGCGGGCGCTCGCGCGGCACATGCACCGCTTGCGGTTCGGCGGCAATGGCTTCGCGTACCACAGACAAGCGATCGGCATCGGTATGCACCCATTGCAGACCCGCAGAAGCAGCGATTTGCTGCAACTGCGCATCCGGCAAGGCGTAGGCTTGCACCACAGGCATGGCGGCTGGGCGAGCGGCTTGTTCCACCTCTTTCGCTGCCACATCCGGCATCGAAACCTGTACCGTGCTGGCAACCTCCGGCTCTGCGGGAACAGTGCCCAGCAGATCCGGCACCGGCGCGTTGGCCTGCGGCGAAAAATAGCTGCGGCCTGCCACAGGTTCAGCGGTGTCTTCGTGGCTGGCAGCGGGTTGTGCAAACGCAGACCCGGAAGTGGCTTGCCCGTCTTCGTCGTTGCTCGCAGTCGCTGGCTGGCGGTCGCGGTTGCGGCGGTCACGGCCATAGCGGTCGCGTGAGCGGCGTTCCCGGCGCTCGCGGTTGTCGCCACTCTCTGAGCCTTGCCCCGCATTTTCAAACGCAGTCTCGCCTTGCGACAACGGGGCAGTGTCCGTCATGGGTGCTGTGGCATCGTCCCGCTTGTCTGCTTGCGCAACCACAGGCAGCGTTGTGGCTTCTGCCGTCTCTGGTGCCGACGTGCGTTGCCTGTCGCGACCACCACGTTCCCTGCGGTTGTCGCGGCGGTTGTTGTCACCATCTGTTTCTGCCATTTCACGGGCTGGAGATTGTTTCTCGCCACGTTCCCCATCGCGGGAACGGCGGCCCTCCTGGTTGCGCTCACCCCGTTCACTGCGTTCGCCACGCGGTGGGCGGTTGCCATCGCGGCCTTCGCGGGACTCGCGCGGCTCACGAGACTGGCGCCCCTCACGACCTTCGCCGTTGCGGCCACGCTGGCCATTGCGTTCGCCACGCGAGCGCTCGCCT
>JAUNUE010000234.1:1665-1885 GCA_030538335.1 Allobrachymonas sp.
ACCGCTGCGACCCTGGCGTTCTGCCGGAACCACAGGCGGAGCAGGGGGCACCACCACTTCAGGCTCCATGCCGAACCAGCGTTTGAGCTTGTCCCAGAAAGACTCTTCGGCTGCAGGCAAAGGCACCGCAACCGGTGCGATCTGGCTTTGTGGCCGGGGCTGTGCAACCGTTGCGGCAGCATCGGGCATGGTCGGCGCTTTTTCAGGCAGGATGCCCTTG
>JAUNUE010000234.1:1895-2779 GCA_030538335.1 Allobrachymonas sp.
ATGACGGGCGTTTGCTTGTTGGTAGGTTCGCGCGAACGCAGGGTGATGGCGGTGGAGTCTTCCACCTCTTCGGCCATCTGGTAGCTGGCCGCCATGTCGTCGAGGCGCGGATCGTCGTATTTCAGGCGCTCCAGGCGGTAGTTGGGCGTTTCGAGCGAACGGTTGGGCACCAGCATGACGTGCACGCGCTGGCGCAGCTCGATCTTGGCAATTTCGGGGCGTTTTTCGTTGAGCAGGAACGACGCCACCTCCACCGGCACCTGGGCGTGTACGGCGGCGGTGTTGTCTTTCATTGCCTCTTCCTGAATGATGCGCAGGATTTGCAAGGCGCTCGATTCGGTGTCGCGCACATGGCCCGAACCGCCGCAACGCGGGCAGGGAATCGATGCGCCTTCCGACAAGGCCGGGCGCAGGCGCTGGCGGCTCATTTCAAGCAGGCCAAAGCGCGAGATCGAGCCGAACTGCACACGCGCACGGTCTTGCCGCAACGCATCGCGCAGGCGGTTTTCCACTTCGCGGCGGTTCTTCTGCTCGTCCATGTCGATGAAGTCGATCACGATCAGGCCGCCCAGGTCGCGCAGGCGCATCTGGCGTGCCACTTCATCAGCCGCTTCAAGGTTGGTGCGCGTGGCTGTTTCTTCAATGTCGGAGCCACGGATGGCACGTGCCGAGTTGACGTCCACCGACACCAGCGCTTCGGTGTGGTCAATCACAATCGCACCGCCCGAAGGCAAGGTCACGATACGTGCATAGGCCGATTCGATCTGGTACTCGATCTGGAAACGGCTGAACAGCGGCGTGTCGTCACGGTAGCGCTTGACCTTGCCCGCATGTTCGGGCATGACGTGGTTCATGAACTGGTGCGCCTGCTCGTAGATGTCGTC
>JAUNUE010000235.1:0-275 GCA_030538335.1 Allobrachymonas sp.
CTCTGCGTTCTCTGCGCCTCTGCGGTGAAATCGATGTTTAAGGCGTATCAACCGTATCCGGTTTTGAACCCGATGCTTCGCTCACCCCACCACCCACCGCCTTGTACACCGCCACCAGCGCGGTTTTGAGGCGGGCGTTGCTTTCCATCAGCTCGCTTTGCGCTTTCAACCATGTCTGTTCGGCTTCGAGCACGGGAAAGTCGTTGCCCAGTCCATTTCTGAAACGTGCACGCGCCAGTTGTACAGCGTCGTTCTGGTTGCGTGCAACGGTGTTC
>JAUNUE010000235.1:285-2767 GCA_030538335.1 Allobrachymonas sp.
TGGTTGCGTTGCTGCTCGGCGGCGTAGTTGATAAGCGCATCATCCACTTCCTGCCAGGCGGTGAGCACGGTTTTTTGCCAGGCCACCGCCGCCTCCTGCTGTTGCAGCTTGCGCAGTTCCACGGTGGCGCGGCGGCGGCCCATGTCAAAAATCGGCAAGCTCAGCACCGGGCCGATTTGCCAGGTGCGCGAACCCCAATCGCCAAATTTCGATGCCGTCATGGCGTTGAAGCCGGCAGACAAGCCCAATGAAATGCGCGGGTACAGGTCGGCCACGGCCACGCCTATGTCTGCGGTGGCGGCGTGCAGTTTGGCTTCTGCCGCGCGGATGTCAGGGCGTCGCCGCACTAGGTCGGCCGGCAGGCCCAGGCGCAGGTCGGGCAAGGTGGCGTTTTGTGCCGCCTGGTTATTTTCAGGTGCCGTCAACAAGGCAGAGAGCTCGCCCGGTTGTGCGCCCAACAGCAGGCTGATCTGGTTGGCAAGTGCCGCTTCTTGGGCCTGCAAGGGGGCTGCATGCGCCTGCAAGGCCGCCCATTGGTTGCGTGCCGGAATGGCTTGCATATCGGCCATCAACCCCTTTTGCACCTGTTGCTGCAGCAACGCCGTGGTGTCTGCTGCAAGCGTGGTTTGCTGCGCCAGCAGGGCGCGCTGTTGCTGGAGCAAACGCAGTTGGAAGTAGGCGCGTGCCAGTTCGCTCGACAACGTGAGGTGCGTGTGCTGCAACAGGGCGCCTGCCGCGTCGCTGCTGGCTTGTGACGATTCGAGCGACCGCCGCACACGGCCCCACAGGTCGATTTCCCACGCCATGTCAAACCCGACCTGGTACTGGTCGAATGGTGTGGAAAGCATCTGCGTGAGTGCAGCAGAATTCGGGCCACCCATGGCTGCGGCCATGCGTGTTTCGGGTGCGTTTTCGCTTTGGCGCTGGCGTGAAGTGCGTCCCTGCAAGGCGACTTGCGGGCCAGCTTGCGCCGCCACCATGCTTTGCTGGGCGCGGCTTTGCGAAAAGCGCAGAAAAGCTGTTTGCAGATCGGGGCTGTTGGTGATGAGGCGCTGTTGCAACTGGTTGAGTGTGGCGTCGTTGAACAGCGTCCACCATGGTTCGGGTGCAGTTTGTGGCTGGATGGGCAGGCGTGCAGTCAATTCAGGGGCGCTGCTGGGACGGGTGTTCCACGCTTCGGGTGCTTGGGCCTTGGGTGCTTCAAAATCCGGGCCGACGGCAGCGCAACCCGACAGTACAGCAGCCAGTGCGAATAGGCCAAAAGCGGCTTTGAAGGCAGGCGTAGGCGCTCCCTCTCCCGCTTGCGGGAGAGGGTTGGGGTGAGGGTGTGCGGTATTCGTGTGCGGAACAGGGTCAGCTTTCTGGGCAGACACCCCCCTCACCCCTGCCCTCTCCTCCCAAAGGATGGAGAGGGAGGGGTTGGTGTGCGAAAAGGGCCAGGTGAAAAAATGCATGTTCATGGGATCAGGCCAATCTGTTGCGAAACAACCAGGCTGCCAACGGCATGGTGATGCCTGCAATAAAAACAAAAGGAACCAGTTCGCGCCATACCTGAAACAGCGTGGCGCCTTCGAGGTACACCCTGCGGGTCAGCGAAATGGCAAAGCGCAAGGGGTTGGCGTAGGTGGCAATTTGCAGCACCTTGGGCATGTTGCTGATGGGCGTGGCCAGGCCTGAGAGCAACACCAGCGGCATCAGCAACACAAAGGCGTACAGCATGGCCTGCTGCATATTGAGCGACAGCGCCGAGATCGACAACCCCAGTCCGACGACGGCCACGGTGAACATCATCAGCCCGGTGTACAGCGCAAAGATATTGCCCGCCATGGGTATGCCAAACCAGAAGCGCGTAACCAGCAGCACCGCCGTGCATTGCACAAGGCCAATGATGATGGCGGGCAGCGCCTTGCCCACCATGATTTGGGTGGGCGTGTAGGGCGTGACCAGCAACTGGTCGAAGGTGCCCTGTTCGCGCTCGCGCGCGACCGACAGGGCCGACAGCACCAGCACGCTCATCATGCTCAGCGAGGCCACCAGGCCCGGCATCATGTTCCAGCGCGTTTCCATATTCGGGTTGTACCAGGCGCGGGTTTGCACTTGCACCAGCGGTTGGGCAGCGCCCGGCAGGCTGGCGTTGAAGCTGGCGACCACCGCACGCACATGGGCTGCCGCATTACCGGCGCTAGTGGAGTTGCGCCCGTCAAGCATGACCTGCAAGGGCGCGGCTTCACCATGCACCAGTTGGCGCTCGAACTCAGGCCCGAAGTGCAGCACCAACAGCGCCTTGCCCGAGCCGATCACGTCTGCCGCCTGATCCAGCGTTTGCAGCGTGGCTACGCGCGAAAAAGCGCCGGTGCTGTCGAGCCGGGCGAGCAACTGCGTAGACATGGCGGCGCGGCTCTGGTCAAGCACGGCATAGGGCACGTGGTTCAGGTCAAACGTGGCGCCGTAGCCAAACAGCAGCGTTTGCGCAATGGTGGGG
>JAUNUE010000236.1 GCA_030538335.1 Allobrachymonas sp.
TCAGTTCCAGATAGGCTTTGCGCGAAATCCATTCGTATTTGCGCAGCACCGTGTTGCCGCCCATGTAACGCAGCGACAGCCAGGCCTGTTCACCGATGCGGGGCAAGCGGCTCTCGGCAAATGCGCTGGCATGCAGGCTGACCCACAGGCGCGACCCGGTGCGGAACACCTTGCCACATTCCACCTCGTTGGTGTGGACGTTGTTGTCGCTCACGCCCTGCACATGCACGCGCAGCACGACTTCCTGCAACGGTTGTTGCTCCACCTGCTCCACGCGGCCCATCAGCAGGCAGGCCGCCTTGCTCGATGCCTGCGCGTGCGCGGGCACGGCGGCGAACATCAGCACGGCCAAAGCCACACCTTGCCAACCGCAATGCACGCGGGTTTGCATCAGTGTGCCGCCGGTTCGATGGTGCGCGAACCGGCGTCCTCCTGCTGTGGGTGCCACAAAGGGTTTTGCGCACGCAGCTTGGCTACATGCGCGCCGATGCGCTCAAGCGCAAAGTCGATGTCTGCTTCGGTAGTGAAACGCCCCAAGCTGATGCGCAGGCTGGCGTGCGCCAGTGCGTCGCTGCAATCCAGCGCACGCAGCACATAGCTCGGCTCCAGGCTTGAACTGGTGCAGGCCGAACCGCTGGATACCGCGATGTGGTCTTGCACGCCCGCCATCAGCGCCTCGCCCTGCACATGCGCAAACCCCACATTGAGGTTGTGCGGTACGCGGTGTTGCAGATCCCCATTGACAACGATATGGCCGATGGCGTTCAAGCCCTTGAGCAGCCGCTGCTGCAAGGCGCGTGCCTTGTCATGGTCTTGCGCCATTTCTTCACGCGCAATGCGAAAGGCTTCACCCATGCCCACGATCTGGTGCGTGGCCAGCGTGCCCGAGCGCATGCCACGCTCGTGCCCGCCGCCGTGCATCTGCGCCTCGATGCGCACGCGCGGCTTGCGACGCACGTAGAGCGCGCCAATACCCTTGGGGCCATAGGTCTTGTGGGCGGTGAGACTCATCAAATCCACCGGCACCGCCTGTACGTCAATCGCCACCTTGCCTGTGGCCTGTGCAGCATCGACATGCAGCAGCACGCCCTTTTCGCGGCACAGCGCGCCAATGGCAGCGATGTCCTGGATCACCCCGATTTCGTTGTTGACCCACATCACGCTGACCAGGATCGTGTCGGGGCGGATGGCGGCCTTGAGCGCATCCAGATTCAGCAGGCCGTTGGGCTGCACATCCAGATACGTTACGGCAAAACCCTGGCGCTCCAGCGCATGCATGGTGTCGAGCACGGCCTTATGTTCTGTCTTGACGGTGATGAGGTGTTTGCGCTTGCCTTGGTGGAACTGTGCCGCACCCGTAATCGCCAGATTGTCAGATTCGGTGGCGCCGCTGGTCCAGACGACTTCTCGCGGGTCGGCGTTGATCAGCGCCGCGACGTGCCCGCGGGCGGTTTCCACCGCCTGCTCGGCCTGTTGCCCCCAGGCGTGGCTGCGGCTGGCGGGGTTGCCAAACTGCGCAACCAGGGAACCATGGCATCGGCCACGCGCGGATCGACCGGCGTGGTGGCACCGTAATCCAGATAAACGGGCAAGCGGGAAGTCATGGCATTGGCAGCCGGATCAGAACTGTGCGCCTGGAGATCAAAGCGCACACACCTTATTTGCTGAAATTGCCCGTACCCAAGGCAAACACCGAGTTGGGCGCATTCACGCGCACGGGTTTGAGCACGGGCGTGGTGGCAATGGGCTTGCGCGAAGAAGCCTTTTCTTCGATCTGCACGCCTTTGGCCAACTGGTCGTCGACCAGCTTTTGCAGGCTGATGGAGCGCAGGTACTCCAGCATGCGTTCGTTCAGGCTGGCCCACAAATCATGCGTCATGCATGGGCCGGTAGATTCGCCCATGCAGTTTTCCTTGCCGCCGCAACTGGTGGCATCGAGCTGCTCATCTACCGATATCACAATGTCGGCCACGGTAATTTCTTCGGCCTTTTTGGCCAGGGTATAGCCGCCACCGGGGCCGCGCGTGGACGAAACCAGCTTGTTGCGGCGCAGCTTGCCGAACAACTGCTCCAGGTACGACAGCGAAATGCGCTGGCGCTGGCTGATGGCCGCCAGTGTGACCGGCCCCGATTGCATGCGCAGGGCCAAGTCGATCATGGCGGTAACGGCAAAACGGCCTTTGGTAGTCAAACGCATGGCAATATCCTTTATCTTGGGTGACATCGTGCGGCAACCGAGTGGCAGATAAGAACCCCTCGCTCCTTGCCTATAACCATATATCTTTGGAGGATATGGGGTTATTATGCAAGAATCCAAGGGCACTGCCCTGTTCATGCGGGTTGCGCGTTTCGGAACTCCGGTTATTTCCGACTGTTTTTGTCAAGTATAACCGTTTTGCACGGTGCTGTCAGGTTTTTCGCGGGATGGAGGCATCCCATGCCTGGCCCTTTGTTTTGGCAACCTTTCTACAATAGAGGCATGGACACCCCGCAAACCCCTCTTCTGCAAGCCACGCCCTTGCGCCTGACCACAGCCCAGCCTGATTTTGAAACCGTTTTTGCCCAGCGGCTGCACTGGAGCGCCGAGGCCGACGCCGCGATTGAGCAACGCGTGGCCGACATCCTGGCCGACGTGCAGACGCGGGGCGATGCCGCGGTGCTGGAATACACCGCGCGCTTTGACGGCCTGCAAGCTGCGTCGATGGCCGAGCTGGAGCTGAAAGCGGACGACTTCAAGGCCGCTTTCGACAGCCTGCC
>JAUNUE010000237.1 GCA_030538335.1 Allobrachymonas sp.
AAATGCTGGATCACGGCTTCGCTTTGCGTGGGGCGCAGCACCACCCAATCCGCGTTGCCCGCAGCAGACGGCCAGACAAAGCCTTGCTGGTTGGATGAGCTGCCGAAAAACGGACTGGGCTTGAGGCCCGGCGGATACACGGGTCGCGCCATCCATTTGCCGCCATAGATAAACGCGACTTCGGCACCGATCAGGCGCAAGCGCCGCAACCAGTTTGACAGGCGCGGATGCGCCGGTACGCCATGCGGCACCCGTTTGAGTACCGGCGTGGCGATATACAAGGCCGGGCGCAAGGGCTGGTTGCAAGGCTGGTCAAAGTCAGAAGGTTTGACGGCGGCAGAGCCTACGGTCAGCTCATTGGCAACGCCGCTTGCGGGCAGCATCAGGTTGGTGGTGGAGCCGCCCGTGTTGACGATCTGCCGCGCATGGGGCGGCAACGCCGCAACAAAGTCCGCCAGCCGCTCTTGCGCCTGCTGCATGGCGCGCGTGGTGCCGCCGCCCAGCAAACCGGGCAGGGCACTGACATGTGCTTCGTAGCCCATCAGGCCTTGCAGTTGCAAATCGCCCATCTCCTTGACGGCCTGTGCAACGGCTGCCACATCAGCAAAACCGCCGCGCCCCAGGCCAATGTCTACCTCCAGCGCCACGCGCAGCTTTGCACCCTGGGTAGCGATCTGCCGGTATTGCGCCAGGCGCTCCAGGCTGTCTACCAGCCAGCACACTTGCGCGGCTTGCGGGCAATCTTTGATAAACCGCGCCGCTTCGCCCACCGGCATGGGTTTGCCCATCAATACATCCAGGTCGGGATGTTGCTGCAATACCTGGCGGGTCAGCGGCAGGTGAAAGGACATGGTGCGCTGGCTGTGCAGGCCCTGCAGCGTTTGCGCCAGCAGTTCAGGCGCGGCCAGCGATTTGTCGGCAATGCGCCGGGCGTAGCCTGAAGGCAGATGCGTGTGCAGCCATGCCAGGTTGTGCATGAAGGCCGCATGGTCGAGCACCAGCGCCGGGCGCTCGATGCCTGCGCGTTGCAGGGCAGGGCCGAGGGTGGCAAGCGCAGGGGTAGCGTTCATGCGCACAGTTTAGTGCGGCGCAGGCAAATCCAGCAAACGCTGCATGTAGGGCGAGTTGAAGCGCCCTTGTGGATCAAGCTCCCGCCGCACCGCCACCGCATCGTCAAAGCGCGGGTAGCGCGGGCGCAGTTCGGCGGCGGTGAGTGAATGCTGCTTGCCCCAGTGCGGGCGGCCTGCGTGGCGCAAAAAGATCGGCTCCACCGCCTGCAGCAAGGCCTCAAACGGTTTGCCTGCTTCGTGGTGTACGGCGATGCTGACGCTGGCGCGCTGGTAAAACGGCGACAGCCACAAGTCATCGGCCGCCACGCAACGGATTTCCATGGGGAAATACACGTGCGGAAAATCGCGCTCGACCAGCGCAATCACTTCGCGCAGGGCCTGGGTGGCGTTCGCTTCGGGCAGGTGATATTCGGTTTCGTTGAAGCGGATGCGGTCGCGGTCGCTGGCGTAGGCCTTGTGCCAATCCTGGATAAAGGTTTCCTGCACATGGCCGCGCAGCGCCTTGTTGAGCACCCAACGGCGCAGGCCGGGCGCCCATCCCAGGCACTGGCCCAGCAGGCGCAGTTGGGCCAGGCCTTCCTGGTCCTGGTCGGCCGGGCGCACCGTGCAGGCGTCGTCGGTGCAATGGCTTTCAAGCCCCAGCGCCATGCCGCTGTGCGTGATGTAGAAAAACTCCACGCAGCGTTTGCTGTGCAGCAGGCCGCAAAGGTCGTCGAGCAAAGCCTCCAGCGGCACCAGAAAACGGCGTTTGTGCAGGCAATAAGGCGCTTCGGTGGCCAGCACCGCTTCGCTGACGATGCCGCCCGTGCCCAGGCTCACCGCCATGGCATGGAACACATCGGCTTCACGTTCGGGCGTAGCCACGAGCCGCTGCCCCTGGCCGTCAAACACCACCAGTTCGCGCGCCATGGCCGAGTAGGTGCCAAAGCTGCAGCCCGTGCCGTGCGTGCCGGTAGCCAGCGCACCGCCCACGCGTTGTGCGTCAATATCGCCCATGTTCGACAGCGCCTGGCCCAAGGCGTGCAGTTGTGGGGTCAGATCGCGCAGGCGCACGCCGCAGCCCACGCGGGCCGCCAGCGTATCGCCCGGTTCGGCCTGCACCTGCGTGAGTCCATCCAGATGCAAATGGGTGCCGCCTTGCGTTTCAAGCAAAGGCGAAAACGAATGCCCCGCACCACACACGCGGATGGGCGCAGGCGATTGACGAATCGCTTCGGCCAGCGCGGTTTCGTCGGCGACGTGCACATGCGCTTGGGGGTGCGCCTGCACATTGCCTGACCAGTTCTTCCATTGCGTCATGATGGTGCGTTCCTGCGGGTATCGGGGAGGTTGGCGACAAAGGATGGCGACAAGCATAGGGCCAGATGCAGAATCTGCGGCCTATGGCAAACCATAATAAACGGAACGTTCGTTCTTTTTATGCCGTCTCAACAGGCTTGGGGCGGCATGTATCTGCAGCGTAAAATCAAACCCTTCGCACCCGCAAGGAACAACCGTTTTCGCCACGCTTTTTCAAGCCTTGGTGCCGACCTACCTGATTGAACCATGACCACCCAGAACCTGCTCGTAGAACTGTTTGTAGAAGAATTGCCCCCCAAGGCGCTGAAAAAACTGGGCGAATCATTTGCGAGCGTATTGGCCGGGCAACTGGCGGCGCAGGGT
>JAUNUE010000238.1:0-1976 GCA_030538335.1 Allobrachymonas sp.
ATCACCGTCTATACCGAAGGCACTGGAGCCATCCCCGACGAGCAGATCGCCCAACTGGTGCGCGACCACTTCGACCTGCGTCCCAAAGGCATCATCCAGATGCTCGACTTGCTACGCCCCATCTATCAGAAGACCGCCGCCTACGGCCACTTTGGCCGCAATGAGCCTGAGTTTTCGTGGGAGCGAACAGACAAAGCCCAGGCGCTGCGCGCAGCGGCAGGGCTTTAAGCCCTGCAGAGCGAAGCGACCCTGGATTTTGGGGCGGAGTTCATATCCGACCTGGCGGATGTGAACGCAGACCACAAAGCAGCGGCTCTCAAAGCCGCTGCAGGACTGTAAGAGTCTGTCCACCATCTCTGCGCAGGATGCGCACAGAGCGAAAGCCGTGTCATTGCGAGGAGCGCAAAGCGCGGCGTGGCAATCTTATTGCGTTACCTAGAAACAAGCAGATTGCCACGCCGCCTGCGGCGGCTCGCAATGACGTAAAGGCTTAACGCCGTTGGCCTGTGCCCTTCGGTTCTGCACGCCCACAGCGCCTTGGATATACGCTATGCAATCGCTGTCTGAAACCACTTGCGCACGGGAGCAGGCAAGCCTGTGTTTTGCCAGTCTGCATACCACTGGCCCAGCCCGATCCCTGTCAGTGGGGCATCAGCACTTTGCCACAGTACGCTGACCAGATGCAGGTTCAAATCCTTGTGGGTGAGTGCATGTTTGATGGATGCATGCCACTGAGCCTTTTCTGCATTTGGCAAGCCCGCCAATGCTGCCACCAATTCCGCTTCGCTTTTGAATACCAGCGGGCAATGCAGGCCACCCCAGATGCCGCTGGAGGGGCGTTGTTGCAGCCACACCGCAGTTTTTCCGTCCGGCTGCTGGCGCAGCAGGATCAGTAACCACCAGTTTTCGCTGGTACGGCGCAAGCGGAAAAGTTTGACCGGATAAGCCTCTGCCTTGCCCAATTGTTGCGCCTGGCACAGAACGGCTACGGGGCAGTTAAGGCAATCGGGTTTGCGTGGCGTGCAGACCGTAGCACCCAGATCCATCAGGCCCTGCGTGTACGCCACCATGCGTTGCGCAAAATCTTTTTCTGGTTCGGGCGACGGCAGCAGTTGCTGCGCACGGTGCAGCAGTTCGCGCTGGTGCGGGGTGCGCGACAAATCCTTGTCATAGGCAAATACCCGCGCCATCACGCGCTGCACATTGGCATCAAAAATCGAGATGCGCTCGGCAAAACAGAAGGCCACAATGGCCGCAGCGGTGGATGGCCCGATGCCTGGCAACGTCTGCAAAGCCTCGGCCGTAGCTGGGAACTCGCCGCCCCATGCGCTGCAGATGGCTTGCGCACAGCGGTGCAGATTGCGTGCCCGGCTGTAGTAGCCCAAGCCGCTCCACAGGGCCATGACTTCTTCCTGCGAAGCCGCTGCGAGTTGCTGTACGGAAGGAAAAGCTGCCAGAAAACGCGGGTAATACGCCAGCACGGTAGCAACCTGCGTTTGCTGCAGCATGATCTCTGACAACCACACGCGGTAGGGGTCGCGCGTTTGCTGCCAGGGCAAGCCATGGCGCCCATATTGGCGCTGCCAGGCAATCAGCCGCCCGGAAAACTCCTGCACCAATGCAACCTCAGAAAGCCAGCAATACCGGTGGCTCTTTTTCGGGTGTGGTGTCGAGCAGCAGCTTGTCCATATGGTCGGCAAACTGTGTCTGGTCTTGCTGCACTTCGTTCATCGAAGTCTGGATTTCGAAGATGCGGTCATCCAGCCCGGTGGCGGCGGATTCAGCACGTTCGATGGAGGCGATGCGGCGCTTGAGCGCCTTTTTGCGTTCGCGCAACTGCGTGTCGATCTGGGCCGACATCTTGCGGCTCCACTGCTCGATTTCGTTGAGGGCACGCTCGAACACGATGCGTAAACGCGAGACCAGCGCCCGCAAGAGACGGTCGATGAATTCGGGTTGCGAAAGCTTGAGCATAT
>JAUNUE010000238.1:1986-2689 GCA_030538335.1 Allobrachymonas sp.
GCTGGCTTCGATATCGGCCAGTTCCTTGGCGTAACTTTTCAGCTTGGGTGGCGCATCGGCCTGCAGAGTAAAGCCGTATTCCGTATTGAACTGCTTGAACATATTGGCAAACATTTCGTGCATATCGCCGGATTTTTCTTCGGCCAGATGCAGCAAGGCGCCCAGACGCTCAAACGTTTCGGTATAGGCTTTTTTCACGCCCATCTTGATGAAGCCCGACTCGCGCAAGGCGCTGTTGAGCACGGCTGTTTCCTTGAGCAACTGGTTGCTGCCGAGCAAGGCATAGATCTGCTTGAGCTGCTTCTGGTGCACCGACCGCATCCCGTGCGCACGGCCTACAGAAAGTTCGAAACCTTCCTGCTCTTTGGCCACGCGCATGCGCTGGTGCCGCACCACCACGTCGTTCTTGCCTTGCAGGCCGTTGAGTTCGGCCATCTGCTCGGTTAATTCGGATGCGCGCACGTCCAGCAGGCGCTGCACTTGCTGGCGCACACTTTGGGCATCAGTCACCAGACGTGCATGCATGATCGCATGACGGCGCTGGATGATCTGCCGCCCCAGCATGTCTTCAAGCTGGTCGAGGTGGCTGCGTTTGAGCAATTCGTCATCGCCACTGACCTTGGCCAGCAAGCCTTTCTGGGCCGATACCGTCATCACGCGGTCTTCTTCCACGCCGAGGATGCGCGCCGACTCCTTGCGCTGG
>JAUNUE010000239.1 GCA_030538335.1 Allobrachymonas sp.
GTCGTCTTTCAGTGGCTCGTCAGATGCGCCAAAGTCCACCGTCTTGGCTTCGATCTGCTTCATGCCGGCACCGGAGCCGACCGACTGGTAGTTCACTTTCACGCCCGTAGCCTGGGCGTATTCGCTGGCCCACTTGGCATACAAGGGGGCGGGGAACGAAGCGCCAGCGCCGGTCACGCCGCCTGCGGCAGTGGGGGCAGGTGCAGATGCGGCTGTCGAAGCGGCGCCTTGTGCATCGGAAGCGGTGTTTTGTGCGGCTGGTTCTTGCTTGCCACAAGCGGCCAGGCCCAGAGCAATGGCGGCTGCGCCCAAGAGGGCCATTCTGCGGGTGGTGTCCATGGGAAGTGTCCTTTTCTGTAGCGGGAGGGAGGGTCGAAGAGAGGCAATGGAGCCGGTGAACCCGACTTTCTGCCGTGACTGTAAAAAGCTTTGATGACACTAATGTGACAGTTTTATGTTGTTTTGTCCCGTTTGATGGCATCAAGGCAACAAAAAACCCCGCCCGAAGGCGGGGTTGGGAGGCTTGTTCAACAAGCGAAGCGGGTGCTTACTTGTAGGAAACGGTCTTGCCAGAAGCGTCCTTGATGTTGCTCCACGACTGGCGGATCACGGCCTTCACGTCGGCAGGCATGGCCACGTAGTCCAGATCGGAGGCCGACTTGTCGCCGGTGGTATAAGCCCAGTCAAAGAATTTCAGGGCCGCCGCCGCATTTTCAGGCTTGTCCTGCTTGGTGTGCATCATGATGTAGGTCGCAGCCGTAATGGGCCATGCGTCCTTGCCGTTCTGGTTGGTCAGGATCTGGAAGAACGATTGCTTCCAGTTTGCAGCAGCCGTGGCGGCCTTGAAGCTTTTCTCGTCGGGGCTGACGGTATTGCCGGAGGCGTTTTTCATGCGGGCATAGTTCAGCTTGTTCTGCTTGACGTAGGCGTACTCCACATAGCCAATGGAGTTGGGCAGACGGGCCACAAAAGCAGCAACGCCTTCGTTGCCCTTGCCGCCTGTGCCCACGGGCCAGTTCACGGCCTTGCCTTCGCCAACTTTGCTCTTCCACTCGGGGCTGACCTTGCTCAGGTAGTTGGTGAAGTTGAAGGTGGTGCCGGAGCCGTCAGCGCGGCGCACGGGGGCGATGGCGGCATCAGGCAGGTTCAGGCTGGGGTTGAGCGCCTTGATGGCGGGGTCGTTCCACTTGGTGACCTTGCCCATATAGATGTCGGCAATGGTCGGGCCGTCGAGCACCATGGCGCCGGGGGCAATGCCCTTGACGTTGATGACGGGCACCACACCGCCCACCACGGTGGGGAACTGCACCAGGCCTTTGGCCTTCAGGTCGGCGTCTTTTAGCGGCTCGTCAGAGGCGCCAAAGTCAACGGTCTTGGCTTCGATCTGCTTCATGCCAGCGCCGGAGCCGACCGACTGGTAGTTGATTTTTACGTTAGTGGCTTTGGCGTAGTCAGAAGCCCACTTGGAGTACAGCGGGTTGGGGAACGAAGCGCCAGCGCCGGTCACTTGTGCCTGGGCGTTGGCAGCAAAGCCCAGAGCTACGGCTGCGGCCACACCGGCGATGCGGGTAGAGAACAAGGTTTTCATTGGAACAATCCTTTTTGCAAGGGTAAAAAAAGCGTGCACACCTGTTTTCCATGGTTGCACGCTTGCAAGGCGCGTGCGGGAGGGGCAGGTTGGGCGGAACTGTATAAAAACAATGTGTCAAGAAAATGACAAATCTTGAGTCTGGTCGCTGGCAAAGGGCCGTATGTGAAAATGCCCCTATGATTCACCTTTGAACAGGCTCTTGCGTGCATCGTTCCTGCCGGAATGGATGTGCCTCCTCTTGCACCTTGCCCCCAGGCAAGCCTGGCCCCCTGAAGAATGAATTGAACAAGCATGCGCAACGGAACCTTGCTGGCTGCCCTTGATTTGGGATCCAACAGCTTTCGCCTCGAAGTCGGCAAATACGAGAGTGGTCAGATCGAGCGTGTGCAATACCTCAAGGAAACCGTGCGCTTGGGCGGCGGCATCAACGAGCAGGATGTGCTTTCGCTCGACGCCATGGAGCGCGGCTGGGCCTGTCTGGAGCGTTTTGCCGAGCGCATTTCAGGCTTGCGCAAAGACCATGTGCGTGCCGTGGGCACGCAGACCCTGCGCCAGGCCGTCAACCGCGAAGTGTTCCTTGCGCGCGCCAACCAGATCCTGGGCGTGCCGATCGAAGTGGTGGCGGGGCGCGAAGAAGCGCGCCTGATCTACCAGGGCGCGGCCAGCTTGCTGCCGCGCTCGGAGCAGCGCCGCCTGGTGGTGGATATTGGTGGGCGTTCCACCGAAATCATCGTTGGCAAGAACCTTGACATCCATGCGCTCAACTCCTTCCAGTTGGGCAGCGTGACCTGGTCGATGAAATATTTCCCACAAGGCAAGTTCACTCCGGCGGCTTTTGCCAAGGCCGAGGTGGCCGCCAAGGCTGTGCTGGATGAGGCGCTGGAAATTGGCCACCCTGACCAGTGGGACGTGGCTTATGGTTGCTCGGGCACGGTGGCGGCCATCAGCGATGCACTGGCGCTGGCTGGCGGCCCGCCCGGTGTCGTCACCCGGCAAGGCCTGGACTGGATGGCGGAGCAACTGCTCAAGGCACGCACGGCCAGCAACCTGAACGTGCCCGGCATCCGTGACGACCGCAAGCCCATCATCGGTGGC
>JAUNUE010000240.1 GCA_030538335.1 Allobrachymonas sp.
CACGCCGTGCAGGCCGCCCGAGACCTTGTAGCTGTTCTGGTTGAACTTGCCGCCTGCGTGCAGTTCGGTGAGTGCAATTTCTGCCGCGCTGCGTTTGGGCTCGTGCTTGTCGTCCATCTTCACGCGGGTGGGAATGCCGCGCCCGTTGTCAGTCACGGAAATGGAGCCGTCAGCGTGGATGGTGACGAGGATGTCGTCGCAGTGCCCGGCCAGCGCCTCGTCGATGGAGTTATCGACCACCTCGAACACCATGTGGTGCAGGCCGGTGCCATCAGACGTGTCACCGATGTACATGCCGGGGCGCTTGCGCACGGCCTCCAGCCCTTCGAGGATCTGGATGGCGCCTTCGCCGTAGCTGGCATCTGGGGTGGTTTTTTGGGGGGGATTTGGGGGCGTGTTGCCGGGGATGTTTTGCGATTCGGTCATCCCGCCATTTTCTCATATTTGGCGCGGGTTTGCGAGCCAATGACAGTGCCGGAAAAGGTGTTTGCGGCGGGCTTTTTGCAGATAAAAAGACGCAAGCCCGCAACGGGTGCGGGCTTGCGTCTTGAGCAGGCTTGGTGCGGGTTATGCGCATGCCGCCTGAAGGGGTGGTTTACTTACTTGGCCAGCGCATTGGCGTGGGCGGCAAACGCTTCGATCCACTTGCCCAGAAACTCTGCGCTGCCGGCGCCGATGCTGCCGTCGTCGTTGAACATGCCGTCACGCACCTGCAAAAAGGCTTCGGGCTGGCCCATGGTGGGCATGTCGAGAAAAGCCAGCACATTGCGCAGATGCTGCTGTGCCATGGAGGTGCCGGGTGCGCCGATCGAGCAACCGATCACTCCGGCAGGCTTGCCGCCCCATACGCTCTGGCCCCAGGGGCGCGAACCCTGGTCAAGGGCGTTTTTGAGCACGCCGGGAATCGAACGGTTGTATTCAGCGGTGACGAACAGCACGGCGTCGGCGGCCTTGATGGCATCGCGGAACTGCTGCACGGCAGGTACGGCGGGGGCTTCGTCGGCGTCCTGGTTGTACAGCGGCAGGTTGCCGATTTCAACGTGCTTGAAGCTCAGGTTTGCAGGGGCGAGTTTTTCCAGACCCAAGGCCAGCTTGCGGTTGAACGAATCCTTGCGCAGGCTGCCTACAACGACGGCGATATTCAGGTTTTTCATGCAACATTCTCCTTTTTAAGTGAAACAGACAAAAAGACACATCAAATTCGGGTCAAAACAGCAACCCCGGCAAGCAGGATACCCGTTTGCAAAGGGCCGTGTGTATCAAGTGGCATCTCCAAACAGGTAGGCGTCCATCGCCAGCACGCGGTGCTCGATGCCACCGTGCAGGATGCGCGCCTTGGGCAAAGGCGTGCCTGCAGCGCCTGCCGCCACCAGCAGCGGCAGGAAGTGCTCGTGGGTAGGATGCGCGCGCATGGCATGGGGCGCATCGCTTAGCGCGCGGCGCAAGGCATCGGCATCGCCGCGCTCGGCTGCCCCGCCCACCCAGTCGGTAAAAGCCTCTACGTAGATCGCCTCTTGTGTGCTGCCAAAGCGCACCTCGCTCAGGTTGTGCGTCAGGCTGCCGCTGCCAATGATGAGCACGCCTTCATCCGCAAGGGGCGCGAGTGCTTCACCCAGCCGCCACGCAGACTCTTGATCCAGATCAGTGGGCATGACCACCTGAAACACCGGCACTTGCGCCTGCGGGTACAGGTGCATCAGCGGCACCCATGCGCCGTGGTCCATGCCATGTTCGGTATTGGCCTTGGTCGACCAACCGGCCTGCGCCAGCAAATCCACTGCCCGCTGCGCCAAAGCCGGGTGCCCGGCTGCGGGGTATTGCAGGGTATACATCTCTTCGGGAAAGCCGCGAAAGTCGTGCACGGTTTCGGGCTGCGGGGTCACGCTCACTTCGGCAGCAAGCTCGCGCCAGTGCGGCGATACCACCAGCACCGCCTTCGGGGTGGGCAGGGTGGTTCCCAGTTCCGTCAGGGCAGGGCCAAGACGGCCCGGCTCCAGCGCAAACGTAGGCGAGCCGTGCGAAATAAACAAGCTGGGCAATCGTTTCATCATCAGCTTTCAGAGGGCGGCAGTTCAAGGGAGCTGCCTGCAGGCGCGGGTCAGCGCCATAAACCGTACTGTATTGGTGTTTGATTGAAAGATAAATAGGGTTTTTTGAGATAAATTGTTCCTATGGATGAAATAATGAAAGCATGAACCGCCTTGAACAAATGCGCATTTTTGTGGCTGTGGTCGATGCCGGCAGCTTTGTGGGCGCGTCAGACGCGCTTGATATCTCCAAAGCGGCGGCTTCGCGGCGCGTCAGCGAACTGGAGCAACGCCTGGGCGTGCGCCTGCTGCACCGCACTACGCGAAAGCTGTCGCTTACGCCCGAAGGCGAAATCTTTTACGCCCGCTGCAAGGATCTGCTGGCCGAACTGGAAGATGCCGAGGGCGAAATCACCAGCCACAGCCGCGAGCCTGCGGGTACGCTGCGCCTGAACGTCCCTTTCAGCTTTGGCCTGCAGCACCTGGGCGCGCTGTGGCCTGCTTTCATGGCGCAATACCCGCGCATCACGCTCGACGTAACGCTGGCCGACCGCGTGGTCGATCTGGTGGATGAAGGCTACGACCTGGCGGTGCGCATCGGCAAGTTGCAAACTTCGTCACTGGTCAGCCGCACGCTGGCGCACAGCCGCT
>JAUNUE010000241.1 GCA_030538335.1 Allobrachymonas sp.
GTCAAACCTTGGCAGTCCCCCGGCAAAGCCGGGGGTTTTCCTTGGATAAATAATTAATTAGAAGACAAATGCAAAATGCATCACATATTGATATTTTGTAATTGCCCCACTCGATAAGAACAGTGGCAATCTACCAACCAGTGCAGTACGGGCTATCCACATTCCACTGTTTGGCAGATTTTCATGTCCTCCATTTCCTTTCTTTCGCGCATCCTGCAGCCGCGCAAGGCCACCGGTCTCCTGTATTTGGCATGCGCGTTTGCAGCATCGGCGCAAGCCGCCAACATTGCAACACCGGCGGTGGTGTCTCCGGATGCGGGCAGCTTGCAGACAGCCTTGATGCAAAACATGGATGGGCACGAGCACATCGCAACAGATCCGTACCTGCAGACCATGCAAGCTGCGCAAGGCGGCCAGGTAGATGCCAAATTCAATCTTGGCTGGATGTACCAGACAGGCACGGGCGTCAAACAAGACGGAGCCATGGCCGCCTACTGGTACGAGCGGGCTGCGGTCAAGGGCTACTCCGACGCCATGAACAACCTGGGCGAGCTGTACCAGACAGGCAAGGGCACCGAAAAGAACTATGTCCGCGCGGCACAGTGGTACCGCAAGGCAGCCGAATCCGGCAACGCCAATGCCATGAGCAATCTGGGTGCCATGTACCGGGCAGGTTTGGGGGTTGCGCAAGACGATGTGCAGGCCGCCCAATGGTTCCGCAAGGCTGCTGATGCCGGAAGCGCCAATGCCATGAATGCACTGGGCGAGTTGCATCTTTCAGGCAAAGGCGTTGACAAGAATTTGGCGCATTCTGCCCAATGGTTCCACGACGCAGCCAAGGCCGGTAACGCTGCAGGCATGTTCAACCTTGCACAGGCTTATCTGCACGGGCAAGGCGTGCCGATAGATGAAGCGGCTGCAGCGCAATGGCTGCACAAGGCGGCAGCAAAGGGCAACGCCGCTGCCATGACCCATCTGGGTGATCTGTATGACGACGGCAAGGGCGTGACCAAAAGCAGTGCGGTGGCGGTTGAGTGGTACCGCAAGGCTGCCCGGTCTGGCGACAAGACAGGCATGAACAACCTGGGCGTGATGTACCAGGCCGGTACAGGCGTGGAGCGCGATCTTGTAGAAGCCGCGGAGTGGTACCGCAAGGCTGCCGAAGCCGGAGACGCCAGCGCCATGTCCAATCTGGCGACGTTGTATGCCAATGGCATGGGCGTTGCGCCGAACCAAACGCAGGCCATGCATTGGTACCACAAAGCGGCAGAGGCAGGCCACGTTCGCGCCATGCTTGTGCTGGCAAGCAGATACCATGCAGGCAATGGCGTGCAGCAAAGCGATGCGCAGTCAGCACACTGGTTTCTCAAGGCAGCCCGCGCAGGCCATGCCGGCGCCATGAACAACCTCGGCGTGCTCTACCAGCACGGCAAGGGTGTAAAGCAAGACCATGCGCAGGCGGCGGCGTGGTACCGCAAGGCTGCCGAGGCTGGTGTGGCAGCGGGCATGTTCAACCTGGGCATGATGTACGAAACGGGCCATGGCATTGCACACAACGCCATGGAAGCGATGCGGTGGTTTCTCGCCGCAGCCGAAGCCGGTGACGAAGACGCCATCGCCAAACTCAACACCCTGGCGCAAGCCGGCAGGCTTGAAGAATACCGTCTGGCACGGTCGGCTACAAAACGCTGAACCGCAACCAAAGGGGCTCTGTGCCTGCACGCCTACAATGGGCCAGGCATGAGATGAAGCAGTGCGCATGTGCTGACACTGCGACCGGTCATGCCCGACAAATGCAGCCATGACCCTCTGGAAAACCATCACCCGGCTTGTTCCCTTTGTGCGCCCCTACCGGCTGATGGTATGGGCGCTGCTGGCGTTGACGATGGTGGGCGCGGTGGCCGCGCAGGTCAACGCGATTGTGCTGCGCCATACAGTAGACACCATCCAGCACCTGGTCGAGGTGGGCCAGCGGGCGCAGCAAAGCATCGACCTGTTGCTGATGATCACCGCCGTGCTGGCCGGCAAGGAAGTGGTCAACGTGGCGGTGCGCTATGGCCAGAGCATGATTGGCGAGCAATTGCGCGTGCAGTTGTCGGGCGATTTGCTGCAAACGGCCATTGCCCGCATCCTGCATTACAACTACGGCTACTTCACCGAGCCTGACAACGCCACGGGCAAGCTGCAGGTACGCATCGACCGCGGCGCAGAGAGCCTGACGCGCTTTGTGCAGAACATCTTCATCGACCTGTTGCCGCTGGTGGCCAATGCCGCGCTGGCGCTGGTGCTGATGTTCCGCGCCAATTTTCTGGTGGGGCTGGTGGCCGCCATCATCGCGCCGGGTTATTTTTTGCTGAGCTGGTACCAGGCGCGGCTGCTCAAGGGCTTGCGTTACAGCCTGCGCCGCCTGCGCGAGGCACGGGTCAATGGCCTGTTCAACATCATCGAGTCCATCCTTGTCATCAAGTCGTTCGTGCGCGAAGACTACGAGCGCGAAAAGCAGGAGGGCGTGCGCCAGGAACTGGTGAATGCCCAGTTGCGCATGCGCAAGACCAACTACACCTTCGATGCGCTCAAGACCTTTTCCGAGCAGGTGGGCGTTACGCTGATCATCATCCTCACGGCCTTTCTGGTGCTCAACGGCAACATGACGATCGGCGCGATCAT
>JAUNUE010000242.1 GCA_030538335.1 Allobrachymonas sp.
GCCGAAGCGGCTGCCAACGACGTGGTTCTGATCGCAGGCAAGGGCCACGAAGACTACCAGGAAGTGCATGGCGTGAAGCGGCATTTCTCTGATATGGAGCAGGCCCAGGCTGCGATAGACAAACGTGAAGGCTCCAAACGCGGAGGTGCGGCATGATGGCAAGCTGCACGCCCTCCATCACTTCCACGCCCATGCCGGGGTTGGCCGACCTGATGCGGCAACTGCCGGGTGCGAAGGCCGTTGGCCTTGTACCCGAAGGGATTTTGCGCGTGCATACCGATACGCGCAGCTTGCAGGCGGGCGATCTGTTTGTGGCTTTGCGCGGTGAGAGTTTTGACGCGCACGATTTCTTGCCGCAGGCCAAAGCACAAGGCGCGGTGGCGCTGCTGGCCGAGCACGGCGTGCAGGCGGCTGGCTTGCCGGGTGTGGAAGTGCCCGACGCCAAATTGGCGCTGGGCCAGTTGGCGCAGCAATGGCGCTTGCGCCACAAGCTGCCATTGGTAGCTGTGACCGGCAGCAATGGCAAAACCACTGTGACCCAAATGGTGGCTGCGATTTTGCGCACTGCAGCGGGAACTGATGCAGACACGCAGGTGCTCGCCACTAAGGGCAATCTCAACAACGATATCGGCCTGCCGCTGACCCTGTTGCGCTTGCGTACCACGCACCAGCGCGGCGTGGTCGAACTGGGCATGAACCACCCTGGTGAGATTGCTTATCTTGCAGATTTGGCGCGGCCTACCGTGGCATTGGTCAACAACGCCCAACGCGAGCATCAGGAATTCATGCACAGCGTAGAAGCCGTGGCGCGTGAAAATGGCGCAGTCATCAGCGCCTTGCCTGCCGATGGTGTGACGGTATTCCCTGCCGATGACGAGTACGCACCGCAGTGGCGCGAATTGGCGGGCACCCGCACTTGTCTGTGCTTTGCACTGCAGGCGCAGCCCGATGCGCAGGTCTATGCCAAAACCCTGCAATGGCACGGCAACCATTGGCAGGTGCAGGCGCAAGCGCCCGTCGGTGGTTTTGCGTTTGACCTGCACGTGGCAGGCCGCCACAACGTGAAGAATGCGCTGGCCGCTGCCGCGTGTGCGCTGGCGGCTGGTGTGGAGCTGGCGCAGGTGGCTGCCGGTCTGTCGTCATTCCAGCCCGTGCAAGGGCGCTCGCGCGCCATCGCTGTGGATTGGCATGGCAGGAAAGTGTCGCTAGTGGATGACAGCTACAACGCCAACCCCGATTCGGTGCGCGCGGCCATCGATCTGCTGCGCGAGTTGCCTGCGCCGCGCGTGCTGGTGCTGGGCGATATGGGCGAAGTGGGCACACAGGGCGTGGCCTTCCACGAAGAAGTGGGCCAGTACGCGGCAGCGCAAGGCATTGAACATCTCATTACGCTGGGCGCACTGGCGCGCCACAGCGCAGGCCAGCATCCTGCTGCACAGCACATCGGCGACGATGCGCAAGACTGGCCCCAAGTCTGGGAAGCACTCCAGCTGCTGCTGCCTGAAGCAGGCAGCGTGCTGGTCAAGGGCTCGCGTTTCATGGGCATGGACCGTGTAGTGCAGGCCTTGCAGCAAGCGGCCAACGCATCCGCGCAGGAAAGGACCACGCCATGTTGCTGACCCTGACGCAATGGCTCATGGAAACCTATCCGCATTTGGGTTTCCTGCGCGTGTTCCAGTACCTGACTTTCCGTTCGGTCATGGCCGCGATGACGGCTATGGTCATCGGCCTGTTCGCCGGGCCGTGGGTGATCCGCTATCTGCGTGAACTGAAAATCGGCCAGCCGGTGCGCGGCTACGCGATGGAAACGCATTTGAGCAAAACCGGCACACCCACCATGGGCGGTGTGCTCATCCTGCTGTCGATTGCCTGTTCCACCTTTTTGTGGTTTGAGCTGAGCAACCGCTTCGTCTGGCTGGTGATGATCGTGACGCTGGGCTTTGGTGCCATTGGCTGGTCGGACGACTGGCGCAAGGTCGTGCGCAAAGACCCCGAAGGCATGCCGTCGCGCGAAAAATTCATGTGGCAAACCATCATCGGTCTGGGTGTGGCGTTTTTCCTCGCGTTCAGCATTTCTGAAAGCAACAACGCCCGCGTGCTGCAACTGATGATGGCTTCAGTGGCAACCTGTCGCCCAAGGCCGACCTGATGGTGCCGTTTTTCAAGCAGATCAGCTATCCGCTGGGCGTGTGGGGTTTTGTGCTGCTGACTTTCCTCGTCATTGTCGGTAGCAGCAACGCCGTGAACCTGACCGATGGCCTGGACGGCCTGGCCATCATGCCGGTGGTGATGGTGGGCACGGCCCTGGGCGTGTTTGCCTACGTCACGGGCAACAAGGTGTATGCGGGCTACTTGTTTTTGCCGCACATTCCGGGCGCAGGTGAGCTGATGGTGTTCTGCGCCGCCATGCTGGGCGCGGGCCTGGCCTTCCTCTGGTACAACGCGCACCCGGCCGAAGTCTTCATGGGCGACGTGGGCGCGCTGGCGCTCGGCGGCGCCTTGGGCACCATTGCCGTCATCGTGCGGCAGGAGATGGTGCTGGCCATCATGGGCGGCATTTTCGTGGTCGAAGCCTTGTCGGTGATGCTGCAGGTGACGTACTTCCGCTACACCAAAAAGCGTACCGGCACCGGGCAACGCCTGTTCAAGAT
>JAUNUE010000243.1 GCA_030538335.1 Allobrachymonas sp.
CACTTGCGCCATTAACGATGTGAAATGGGATGCAGAAGAAGGCATGGCAACAGAATCGGCGCTTGTTGCATGCGTGCCTGAACAGCGTGTTGGCAAACCCTAGTCAATGCACAGCATGGATTGCACCACGCCCTGCTCCACCGTGCTGTAGCAGCCGAAGTGATCGTGCGTGGTTGCAGAGCAAACGCCTTGTGTCTGCGTGCCCGGCACAGCGCCCGGTGCTGCCTTGCACACGCCTTGGCAGTCAGACTTGTCATGGCAGGCTTTGCCCGCGTCTGCGAGAGGTTTTACACACACAAAATTACCCAGCAACCCCACGCGCGACCACGTGCCTCCCTCGGCCAGGCAACGGGTTTCTTCCGTGGTAGCGATGGGCGGAGCAGAATCTGACGCTTGCGGCGCCTTGGTAGTACTGCAAGCGGCAAGCGCAAAAAGCAGGATGCCGCTCAGCGCGATGGATTTGATATGCATCGTGATGGCTCCTTGTATTCAAAACCGCGAACCCGGCTGCTTGAGAAATTCGATTTCTTCGGGCGTGGACGTGCGCCCCAGCGCCTCGTTGCGGTGCGGGTAGCGGCCAAAGCGGTCAACAACGGCCTTGTGCTTGATTTCGTATTCGTAGTTGCCTGCAGGCGCATGGTCGCGGAACAGGCGCTCGGCCTCGACGTGGATCACGCTGGATTCGCTGTGCATGTAGGGCAGCAGCAAGAAGGCGCGCTGGATGTCCGGCAGGTGCTCCAGCGTGCCAGCCGCCACGGCCTCTTGTGACAGCACCAGCGCCATCGGGTCTTGGGCAAACGCCGTGGGCGTGTTGCGGTAGATGTTGCGCGAAAACTGATCCAGCACGATGATCTCGGCCAGCCTGCCACGGGGCGTTTGCCGCCACGCATACAGCTCGCCTTGTATGGCTTGTGTCAGCAGCTTGCCGAAACGGCGCTCGATGGTGGTGTCCAGGTCGGCATCGGCCACCCACCACATTTTGGGCTCGGTTTCTTCGAACCAGAAGGTCAGTACTTCTTCCTGCATCACGGCTCCTTCAAAATCCACAATCCCCTTGGGGGGGCATGGCGCCAAAAGTCTGAAAACGCAAAGCGGTTCCACAGTGTACAGTTGCCCCCACAACAGCGGCACCTGTGTGCCTATTCGTGACACTGCATGTACGACTGGAAAGACCTGCTTCTGCCGCCCATGCACTGGTGGCCCACCTTTTTGTCGGCGCTGGGGCACGGCATTTTTGTCGTCTCCGGGCTGCTGGTCTATGTGCTCGTTACACGCGCCGGGCAGCAGCGCCGCCACCCGGCTGCGGCGATCGGCTGGGTTCTGGGGATCGTGGCGTTTCCCTATCTGGGCGTGCCGCTTTTCCTTACCTTTGGCGGGCGCAAGTTCACGCGCCCGAACGCTGCGCCGGTTGCTGCATCTGGCGTGCCTGCCGATTCCGAAGCGCCCGAATGGGCCAGCGCCTTGCTGGTAGCCCTGGGCGTGGCACCGCCCAGCCACAACGCGCAGATCCGTTTTTTACCCGATGGCACTGCCTCGCTGGACGCCTTGCTCAACTTGCTGCGCTCGGCCGAGCGGCAGATCGACATCTGCACCTTCATCCTCGGTGCAGACCGCGTGGGGCAAGCCGTGGTGGATGCGCTTATCGCCGCCGCGCAACGGGGCGTGCGGTGCCGCTTGCTGGTGGATGCGATCGGCAGCCTGCATACCGTGCCGGTGCATATAAAGCAACTGCGGGCGGTGGGTGTGACGGTCAAGCGCTTCATGCCGCTGCTGCACAACCCCTTGCAGGGCCGCACCAATTTGCGCAACCACCGCAAACTGGCTGTGGCCGACGGTGCGCGCCTGTGGGCGGGCGGGCAGAATCTGGCCGATGAATACTTCATCGGGCAAGATGGCATGCCTGCGTGGATCGATCTGGGCTTTGAAGTAGAAGGGCCGCTGGCTACCGCAGCGCTGGCGCAGTTTGAGCGCGACTGGAACCGCGCATCCCGCAAATTCCGCCCCACAACGCCTGCCGTCCCTGCCGCGCATCCGGCCGGGCCGCTCGCGCAATGGATACCCACGGGGCCGGATGGCGCCGACGACACCATCCATGCGCTGCTGTTGGCCGCGGCGTACCACGCCAAAGAAAGCATCGTGGCCGTTACGCCCTATTTTGTGCCTGACGAGGCCTTGATGGATGCCTGGTGCATCGCCTGCCGACGGGGCGTGCAGTTCACGCTGGTGCTGCCGCACAAATCCAACCACCGCATGGCCGACATTGCGCGGGAGCGTGCGCTGCGGCGGCTGGTGCAAAGCGGCGCCCGCGTCTGGCTGCTGCCCGACATGCTGCACGCCAAGGCCGTGATCGTTGACCAGAGCATGGCGCTGTCAGGCTCGTTGAACCTGGACGGGCGCAGCCTGTTTCTCAACTACGAGGCGATGGTGGCGTTTTACGGGCGCGACGAGGTGGGCTGGCTGCAGCAATGGGCCATGCAGCTTGCCAGCCGGGGCAAACTGCACGCAGGCAAGCCGCCCGGCCTGCTGCGTGATGTGCTCGAAGGCGTGGTCAGGTTGGTGGCGTTTCAGCTATAAATCTGAAGGGTCTTAGGAAGCAAACATGTGTCCACCACATGCTAACTTCTTGAGATGATT
>JAUNUE010000006.1:0-17163 GCA_030538335.1 Allobrachymonas sp.
CGGCCGCCTCGGCCGCCAACGCCGCCATCGACCACATGCGCGACTGGGCGCTGGGAACTGGCGGCAAATGGGTCACCATGGGCGTGCCCAGCCAAGGCTGGTACGGCATTCCGCAAGATGTGATGTTCGGCTTTCCGGTTACCACAGAAAACGGCGAGTACAAGGTAGTCGAAGGGCTGGACATCGACGCCTTCAGCCAGGAACGCATCAACAAGACGCTGGCCGAGTTGGAGGGCGAGAAAGACGGCGTGAAACACCTGCTATAAATCGCACTTGGGCTTGTGCAGTACAGGCATTGACCACTCTTTGATGTGAGGAGCCGTTTCATGCAGAACCACCCCCGCGAAGTTCTTCTGGGCGCACAGGCCCGCACCGGCCAGTTGCCGGTGTGCGACCATTACAGCGGCATACCGAGCCGCATGGTGCAAAGCCTGCAATTGCAGGCCGAGCTGACGCAGGAGTTTGGCACCTGCGTGATCGATGTGACGCTTGATTGCGAAGACGGCGCACCCGTGGGCCGCGAGGCCGACCACGCCGCGCTGGTGGCCGACCTGGCTGCAGGCAGTGCCGACAACGCCCGCGTGGCGGTGCGCGTGCATCCGCTGGACCACCCCGCGTTTGCCGACGATGTGCGCATTTTGCTGGGCAAGGCGGCGGGCAAGCTGCGCCACATCATGGTTCCCAAAGTCGAGTCGTACGACGAGGTGGAGCGCATCGCCCGCCAGGTGGACGATGCGGGCGGCAGCCACATCCCGCTGCACGTGCTGGTCGAGTCGCCGCTGGCGGTACACCGCGCCTTCACTATCGCCTCGCACCCGCGCGTGGCTTCGATCAGCTTTGGGCTGATGGACTTTATCTCCAGCCACGGCGGTGCGATTCCTGATGCGGCCATGCAGGTAGACGGCCAGTTCAGCCACCCGCTGGTGGTGCAGGCCAAGCTGCAGATCGCATCGGCCTGCCACGCCTACGGCAAAACGCCTTCGCATTGCGTCGTCACCGAATTCAACAACGACGAAGCCATTGCCCGCGCGGCCGTGCAGGCGTCGCGCCAGTTGGGCTTTACGCGCATGTGGAGCATCCATCCCAGCCAGATCCGCCCGATTCTGGGAGCTTTTGCACCGAATGATTCGGCCGTGCTGGAGGCCGCAGAAATCATCGCGGCCGGACACAAGGCACACTGGGCGCCCATCAGCCACAACAACCGCCTGCACGACCGTGCCAGCTACCGCTACTACTGGCAGGTGCTGGAACGGGCGCATGCCACAGGCAAGGTCGTGCCGGTCAATATCCACGCCATGCTGGGCACAGATGCGGGGTAAGGACAAGAACCCTGAACAAGTTCTCATATTGGCAACGGTATTACATCCCGTTTCTACCTTTTTGCCATGGCAAATGGCGATAATGGCGCGTCTTTTATTTTTCGGGAACGCGATCCATGAAACAAACCTTCCTTGCTTTGGCTGTTGCTGGCCTGATGGCCGTTGGCATGGCTGGCGCACAAGCCCAGACCAAACCGGCTGCCAAAAAACCGGCTGCCGCCAAAAAGGCGCCGGCCAAAAAAGCACCTGCCAGAAAGAAGGCTCCGGCCAGAAAAGCGCCGGTGAAGAAGGCTCCCGCCAAAGCAGTCGCACCTGCTGCGGCTGCGGTGCCGCCGCCTGCTCCGGTGCTGGTGCCCGGTGCCGCTGGCGAGTTCCCGGTGTTCACAGGAGAGTTCCGCTGCGACGAAGGCACACTCAGCCTGGTGCCGCAAGGCGAAGAGTTTGCACTGAAGCTGCCCAGTGGCCGCAGCTACACCATGCGCCGCGTGCCCACATCCAGCGGCGTGGTGCGCCTGGAAGGCAATGCCGGCAAGGCCTACTGGCTGCAATCGGGCAACAAGTCCATGCTGATTGACACCGCCTCCGGTGGCCGCATGGCCGATGGCTGCCGCAACGCCATCCAGCAAGCCCGTGAAGAAGAATTGAAAACCAATCCTTCCAACCTGCTGAACTAAGCCAACAGGCGAAAAGGCCGCAAGTCCCCATCCCGACGTGGGGCTTGCGTGCCTTGTCGGGCAAGCGTCAGGCAAATGCCCGATGATGCATGGGTTGCAGCGGTTTTTGTGCCCGCTGTGCCTTATTATTCCAAGCTGTGTCCCTCAGTCTGTCAGGCGTTTATGCGCTTGACAAACGCCGTTACCGGCGCCTGTGCTGTACCTGCTTTTCAGGAGTTTGCCCATGCTCAAAGAATACCGCGCCCACGCTGCCGAACGCGCAGCCCTTGGCATTCCCGCCCTGCCGCTGGATGCGCCACAAACCAGCGCACTGATCGATCTCATCAAAAACCCGCCTGCGGGCGAAGATACGGCCTACCTGCTGGACTTGCTCACGTACCGCGTGCCGCCGGGCGTGGACGATGCGGCCAAGGTCAAGGCGTCTTTTCTGGCCGCCGTGGCACACGGCGACATCAAGGTAGACCTGATCAACCGCGCCCGCGCCACCGAGCTGCTGGGCACCATGGTGGGCGGCTACAACGTGCAGCCGCTGGTCGATTTGCTGGACGATGCCGAAGTGGCGGGCATTGCCGCTGAAGCTTTGAAAAAAACCCTGCTGGTGTTCGACTTTTTCAACGATGTGGCCGCCAAAGCCAAGGCAGGCAACGCCAAGGCGCAAGAGGTGATGCAAAGCTGGGCCGATGCCGAGTGGTTCACCAGCCGCCCCGAGGTGGAGAAGAAAATCACCGTCACCGTGTTCAAGGTGCCGGGCGAAACCAATACCGACGACCTGTCGCCCGCGCCCGACGCCTGGAGCCGCCCCGATATTCCGCTGCACTACCTGGCCATGCTGAAAAACACGCGGCCCGACGCAGCCTTCAAACCCGAAGAAGACGGCAAGCGCGGCCCGATCCAGTTCATCGAAGACCTGAAGAAAAAAGGCCATTTGGTAGCCTATGTAGGCGATGTGGTGGGAACCGGCTCCAGCCGCAAATCGGCCACCAACAGCGTGATCTGGGCCACGGGCGAAGACATCCCCTTCGTGCCCAACAAGCGCTTTGGCGGCGTCTGTCTGGGTGGCAAAATTGCGCCGATCTTCTTCAATACGCAAGAAGACTCAGGCGCACTGCCGATTGAAGTGGACGTGAGCCAGATGGAAATGGGCGACGTCATCGATATCTACCCCTACGACGGCAAGATCGAGAAAAATGGCAGCAAGATCGCTGATTTTGAGCTTAAAAGCGAGGTGTTGCTCGACGAAGTGCGCGCCGGGGGGCGCATCAACCTGATCATTGGCCGCAGCCTCACCGCCAAGGCGCGCGAGGCGCTGGGTCTGCCTGTGAGCACCACCTTCCGCCTGCCCAAAGCGCCTGTGGATACGGGCAAGGGCTTTACGCTGGCGCAAAAAATGGTCGGTCGCGCCTGTGGCCTGCCCGAAGGCCAGGGCATCCGTCCCGGCACCTATTGCGAACCCAAGATGACCACCGTGGGCAGCCAGGACACCACCGGCCCCATGACGCGCGACGAGCTGAAAGACCTGGCCTGTCTGGGCTTCAGCGCCGATCTGGTCATGCAGAGCTTCTGCCACACCGCGGCCTACCCCAAACCCATCGACGCAAAAATGCACCGCGAGTTGCCGCCCTTCATGAGCGACCGCGGCGGCGTAAGCCTGCGCGTGGGCGACGGCGTAATCCACTCATGGCTCAACCGCCTGCTGCTGCCCGATACGGTGGGCACAGGTGGCGACAGCCATACGCGTTTTCCCATCGGTATCAGCTTCCCGGCAGGTTCCGGCCTGGTGGCATTTGCTGCCGCTACGGGCGTGATGCCGCTCGACATGCCCGAATCGGTGCTGGTGCGCTTCAAAGGCGAGATGCAGCCCGGCGTAACACTGCGCGACCTGGTGCATGCGATTCCGCTCTACGCCATCAAGCAGGGTCTGCTCACGGTAGCCAAGGCGGGCAAGAAAAACGCCTTCTCAGGCCGTATCCTCGAAATTGAAGGCTTGCCGCACCTCAAAGTAGAGCAGGCGTTCGAGCTGAGCGACGCCAGCGCCGAGCGCAGCGCCGCAGGGTGCACCATCAAGCTCGACAAGGAGCCGATCATCGAGTACCTGCAATCGAACGTGGTGCTGATGAAAGCCATGATTGCCGACGGCTACGAAGACGCCAAGACCCTGCAACGCCGCATCGAAAAAGTCGAACAGTGGCTGGCCAACCCGCAATTGCTTGAAGCCGACAAGGATGCCGAATACGCTGCCGTGATCGAGATTGATCTCGCCGACATCAAGGAACCCATCGTCTGCTGCCCCAACGACCCGGACGACGCCAAGTTCATGTCTGAAGTCTCCGGCACCAAAATCGACGAAGCCTTTATCGGCAGTTGCATGACCAATATCGGCCACTTCCGCGCCGCAGCCAAGCTGCTGGGCGGCCAGCGCGACATCCCCGTCAAGCTGTGGGTGGCGCCGCCCACCAAGATGGACCAGGAAGAGTTGATGAAAGAAGGCCACTATGCTGCCTTCGGCACCGCAGGCGCCCGCACCGAAATGCCCGGCTGCAGCCTGTGCATGGGCAACCAGGCGCAGGTGCGCGAAGGCGCCACAGTCATGAGCACCAGCACGCGCAACTTCCCCAACCGCTTGGGCCGCAACGCCAATGTGTACCTGGGCAGCGCGGAACTTGCCGCCGTGTGCTCCAAGCTGGGCCGCATCCCGACGATCGCCGAATACCAGGCAGAAATGGGCATCATCGACGCCGACAAGGCAAGCGTCTACCGCTACATGAACTTTGACCAGATCGACGACTACGTTGAAAAGGCCAAAGATGCCACGACCGCGTAATAAAGCGACAACAGGCAACAAAAAACCCGCATGAACTCCATGCGGGTTTTTATTTGTGGTGCCGGCGACCGGAATCGAACTGGTGACCTACGCGTTACGAGTGCGTTGCTCTACCAACTGAGCTACGCCGGCGTGCGTGGTATTGTAGGCGAAAGCCCGCGTCGATGCGGCGTGACTGATTCCGAAATCAGAACAGGTTGCCGACTTGGTCACGGCTGCTTGCGCATGAACACGACCATGGCTTCGTCCGTTTCTTTCGCGCTGCGGCTGGCTACTGCAACTTGTTGCCACGCCTGCATGTCAAGCGCATGTTCCACAATCGCCATCCGGCTCTGGCGCACCACCAGCCAGGGGCATTGGGCCTCGCGCCCACGCATCACATCGAGCTTTCCGTAGTACATCAGGGCGGTGAGCTGGGCGTCTTCCAGCCCGTACTGCTGCACGCATCCTTCAGGCATGGCTGCTTGCCTGATCGCGTGGGTCACCTGGTTCGCAACGACCTGGTAGCTGCGCACGTGGTTCAGGGCGGGTAGCCACAAGGTAGCGAGCAGCACCCAGCACATGGTCAC
This sequence comes from Allobrachymonas sp., assembly GCA_030538335.1. GTDB lineage: Bacteria > Pseudomonadota > Gammaproteobacteria > Burkholderiales > Burkholderiaceae_C > Brachymonas. The sequence continues at coordinate 5,384 of JAUNUE010000006.1, forward strand.
GCCCGCGGCGGGCAGGATCATGCTTTTCCATATGGCCGGGCGCAGGCGCCGGGTGCGCCAGCGCACCAGCACCAACCAGCCGATGGTGGCCAGTAATCCGGCAGCAAACGCGCCCCATTGCAGGCGCATGGGCAAACCTTCGAGCATGCGGTGGATGCGTTCTGCCGGACGCCGGGGTACGCCGGTCACTGCGGCAAACCAGACAAACCAGATGTAGCCACCGGCCAGCGTGAACAGCAGCAAGGTGAACCAGTCGATAAAGGCGCCCATGCTGCGTTTGAGCGTGGGCAGCGCAAAGGCAGCCAGAGTGGCACTGGCCGGCAGCGCCAGCAGCAGCATGGCCTTGTCTTTGCCGACGAGCAGGGAGCCGATGCTGCCCAGCAAGGTCATGCCCAGAGGCAAGGCGATGTGTCGGCTCGACAAAATGCTGCGCCACTGCCTGCGCCAGCGCCACAGCGTCCACAAGGCAAACAGCCAGGCAGGCCAGAAGAACCACAGTTGCAGCTTGATCAGATCGCGCCAGTGGATCCAGCGGCTGGGCAACGGCTGGATGCGCCAGCGCCACATGCCAAACACACTGGCCAGATAGGCGCACACAGCCATCAGCGCCACCACACCTGCGATGCTGGTCCAGCGGCGACGCTGCAACACATCCAGTTCTTTTTCAGAAAGCTCGTAATCAGGGCTGCTGCGCAGCCAGTCGACGCGGGGGCTGGCCGCAAGTGCCAGCACGCCCATCATGCCCACCAGCACCGCCACAGCAGGTGCCCCCGACAGCACCAGCCCGACCATGCCAACAACCGCTGCCAAGGCCGCCTGCACAACGCGGTAAGGCAAGGCAGCAAGCCCGAAAAACAGCAGCGACATGCAGCACAACTGCACCAAAGGCGGCGACATCTGGTGCGCGGCTTCTGCCAACCCCAGGCACGACAACAGCGCCAACAAGCCGCCATCGGCAATGGCCCGCGCATAGTCTGAGGGGGAAGCCTCGCCGCCAAAAGCAAAGCTCACCGGCTGCGCTGCACGTGAACGCGCAAGGTAATAAATGGCATACCAGCACGCCAGAAAAGTCAACAACAACAGGGCGATGTAGGCCACCTGTACCGCCTGCGCTGCGGGCATTTCGCCAGGCGCCAGACGGATGGCCCAGGCACCAATCCAGTAAGGCAACAGGGCCTTGAAACCCGCAGACTCACCCAACAGACCCGGCGACAACCAGTCGGTGCGCCCCTGTGCCAGCTCCAGCATGTAGCCAAAGCTGGCAATGTCATCGCCCTTCCATGGTTCACGGCCCACATTGCCCGCCAGGGCATATACCAGGCAGAACAGCAGCATGCCCCAGCGCGGCAGGCGCCTCACGCCTTCTTGCGAGACGATGACGGGAGAGGGTGGCGGGTTCAAACGAATCATTCGGGTACATGCGCACGATGGATGCCGCGACAACACAAGACCGTACAGGCTGCGGCAGCCGCATCATGCATTATCTGGCGGCATGGGCCGGCCCGTCAGAAAACAAAAAAGCAACCCTTGGGCTGCTTTTTTGCACAGGTTACCTGTTCAGAACCGCCAGACACGGCGCGGTGACGGGCCGTAGGTGCTGCCTTGTTACTTGCGGGCGTAGCGGTTGCGGAATTTCTCGACGCGACCGCCCATGTTGTCAACCGACTTCTGCGTACCAGTGTAGAACGGGTGCGATTCGCTGGACGTATCGAGCTTGAACAGCGGCAGTTCACGGCCATCGTCCATCTTGATGGTTTCTTTGGCGTTGACGCACGAGCGGGTAACGAACTGGAAGCCGTTGGACAAATCGACAAAACAGACTTCGCGGTAATCGGGGTGGATGCCTTCTTTCATGGTTTCCTCTGAATCGTTGCGGGAGCCGCGCCAGCCACTCTGGCGTACTTTCCTAGGCGAATTGCGAATTATCGCATAACAGCCGCCCGAAACCAAGCCTGCCGCCATGAAGGGGGGGGTTGGCTCAATGCAGTGGTATGTATCCCACATTGCCAATCAATTGCTGCCCCTGCGCGCCGAGAAACCAGTCTACCAACTCCCGTACGGGTTGGGGCGGGTTCTCCCGCGTCACCATATAGACGTCCACGGTCAGCGGGTAACGGCCACTGCGGATATTTTCAGGCGTTGGCTCCACGCCATCAATGGCCAGCAGGCGCACGGGCGTGTTGCCTTTCATTTGTGTGGTGTAGTAACGGAACGAATACCCTAAGCTTTGCGCGGTATTGCGGTAAGCGGCGACCTGGCGTACCAGGCCACCCATGCCCTCCTGCAGTTCTTCTTCGAGGGGATACACCATGGGCTTGCCTTGCATCACTTTGGCTTCCATCACGGTCTGGCTGCCCGAATTGGGAGGCCGCTGAAAGGCGATGATGCGCGCATCGGCGCCACCTACTTCATTCCAGCGGCTGATCTGGCCGCTGTAAATGGCCTGTATTTGGGACAGCGTCAGGCTTTGTACGGGGTTGTCGGACTGGGTCAAAAAGACAAAGGCTTCTTTAGCCATGGGCGTAAAAACGAGCTTTACGCCGCGTTCTGCTGCCAGCCTCATTTGATCAGGCGAAGCCTGGGCCACAAAAATCAGGTCGGTTTCGCCCTTGATCAAGCGCTCATAGGCTTGCGGCGTTTTGCTGACCTGCACACGGGCATCGGCAGCAGCTTCGGTGTACAAGGCCTGTGTGGCCGCCGCGTACACAGGATAAGCTGCGGTGGCACCGTCCAGCCGTGGAGCATCGGGCAAGTCAAAACGCAGTGCAGGCGCAGGCTTCACCTTTGCCAGTAAATTGTCGGGCACAAACGGTCGGTAGCGGTACATATTGACCTCTTCGCGCAAAGCTTCGCCAGCGGGTGCCAGCTTTTGCTGGCGTTGCACGGCTTGCCAGATCGTGAGGCTGCCCAGGCTCAGTACAACCGCGGCCAGAGCCACGAAAAAGCGCGTGCGTGCTGCTGGAGGAGTCTCCATCGGCTGCTTGCGGCTGCCATACCCAAAACCAAGCAAAAAAGCGCCATAGGCGACCAGAGGCACCAGCACCAATATCCAGAGATAGCCGCCAAACGCAGTAGCAAGAAGCAAGAGGGCGAAAGGAATCAGCACGAGGAAAATGCCTCCCGGCATCCGGGTGAAATCCCCTCCTGAAACATGCATCCCTGCTACCCATGCCAGCCAGATCAGCAAGGGGTAGGCCAGCAAGGGCAGGTAGCGCCACCCCGCTGAAAGAGGCAACCCTTGCTTGCGGCCAAAAACCATGCCGAGCCACGCCAGCACTATTGCCATGCACAGGCCGATCGCCACCAAACCTGAATCACCCGGGAACAAAGAGTGCAACAAGCCAGGCCTGACAAGCGACACCACAAGAATCACCTGGAGCAATACCGCCTGCACGGCAAAGGGCACTGCAAGCACGGCCATCAATACGGCCCGGCCCACATAAGCCCAATAGCGGCGTGGTGTTTCAGGTTCAACTGGCATTGAACAAGCCCCCCGCTCCTTGCGGCGGCGCAATACCCAAGTGCCGGTACGCAGCCAGCGTGGCCACGCGTCCGCGCGGGGTGCGCTGCAAAAAGCCTTGCTGGATGAGATACGGCTCGATCACGTCTTCAATCGTGCCGGGTTCTTCGCCAATGCTGGCGGCGATGTTGTCCAGACCCACCGGGCCACCGTCAAAGCGGTGCACCACGGCTTCGAGCAGCTTGCGGTCCATGACGTCAAAGCCTTGCGGATCCACATCCAGCATGGCCAGCGCCTTTTGCGCCATGTCGAGTGTGATGGCGCCATCGCCCTTTACATCGGCATAGTCGCGCACGCGGCGCAGCAGGCGGTTGGCGATGCGCGGGGTGCCGCGCGAGCGGCGGGCAATTTCGAGTGCGCCTTCAGCATCTGTCAGTACATTCAACAGCCCAGCCGAGCGCGTGACAATGCGCGCCAATTCGTCTGCCGTGTAGAACTCCAGCCGCGATACGATGCCAAAACGGTCGCGCAGCGGGTTGGTCAGCATGCCCGCGCGCGTGGTGGCGCCCACCAGCGTAAACGGTTGCAGGTCGAGTTTGATGCTGCGCGCGGCTGGCCCCTCGCCGATCATGATGTCGATCTGGTAATCCTCCAGCGCAGGGTAGAGAATCTCTTCCACCACGGGCGAGAGGCGGTGGATTTCGTCGATGAACAGCACATCGTTGGCCTCCAGATTGGTCAGCAGCGCGGCCAGGTCTTTGGGCTTTTCAAGCACCGGCCCCGAAGTCTGGCGCAGGTTCACACCCAGTTCGTGCGCGATGATGTGGCTGAGGGTTGTTTTGCCCAGCCCCGGCGGGCCAAAGAGCAGCACATGGTCCAGCGCCTCGCCACGCTTGCGTGCCGCGCCAATGAAGATTTCCAGTTGCTCGCGCACTTTTTGCTGGCCCACGTATTCATCCAGCAGTTTGGGGCGCAAGGCGCGCTCCAGCGCTTCTTCCTGTGGCGTTGCGGGTGCCGCCGACACCATGCGGCGGGCGGGTTCGGGGGTGGCATCAGCAGAAAGGTCGTCGGTATGGATGGGCATGATCAGGCATTGTGCCGCAGATGCATCCATTGCATGGCCGTTGCCTGGTGGCACTTTTTGGTCGCGTGCGCGGCTCGCATCTTGATACAAATAAGCTGAGGAAGAAACACTGCGGTCAAGTGCGAGGCGTATCATCCGCCCCCGTTTCTGGCCTGTTTTCTGGCAAGCACGTTGGTGATGCACGCGCTTGTCCCTGTATGTTGAAATCTGCAAGTCACTTCGGCCAACGCCTGTTGGCCCGCCATCCGGTTGGTTTTCCCCTGTTGCTGTTGGCCGTGTGGCTGCTATTGACCTTGTCATGGCGACCGTTGGCCATGCCCGATGAGGGCCGCTACGCCAGCGTTGCGCTCGAAATGGCACAAAGCGGCGACTGGACGGTGCCGCTGATCAACGGGCTGCCGTTTTTCCACAAACCACCGCTGTTTTACTGGATCACCGCCGCTGCGATGAAGACAGTGGGCAATATGGTGGCGGCAAGCCGTATGGCATCTGCCTTGGGTGCCTGGATGATGGGCGCAGGCATGTTCATGTTTTTGCGCCGCCACGCCACCTTGCGCATGGCGCAATGGAGCTTGCTGGTGCTGGCCACCCTGCCGCTGTATTTTGGCGCGGCCCAATATGTGAACCTCGATATGCTGGTGGCCGGCCTGATCAGCGTCACCATTCTCGCCGCCGTGCATGCCGTTTTGCAGGAGGCGCAAGGCCTGCCCTACCGCGCCTGGGTATGGTTCGCCTATGTGCTGGCGGCCCTGGGGCTGCTGGCCAAGGGCTTGATCGGCATCGTGCTGCCCGGTGGCGTGCTCGTCTTCTGGCTGCTGTGGATGCGGCACTGGCGCGGCCTGTGGGTGCTGGTATCGCTGCCCGGACTGATCCTGTTGCTGGCGGTGGGCCTGCCCTGGTTCCTGCTGATGGAGCAGCGTTACCCCGGCTTCTTGCACTACTTTTTTGTCTACCAGCACTTTCAGCGTTTTGCCGAAACCGGCTTCAACAACCAGATGCCCTTCTGGTTTTATGTGCCCGTGTTGCTCGTTCTCTGCCTGCCCTGGACATGGCGGGGAGCGCAAGCCCTTTGGCGCCAGCGCCAACAGGTGGCATCCGTAAATGACTGGTTCCAGCCTGCGCCTTTGCACGATAAAACCGCCTTGATGCGCCTGTGCCTCGTGTGGCTGCTGCTGATTCTGATGTTCTTCTCGTTGCCGCAGTCGAAACTGGTCGGTTATATCTTGCCTGTGCTGCCAGCCTGTGCCATGCTGCTGACGATGGGTATTACGGGTGTGGTGGCAAAGCCAGTTGCAGATGCTTCACCATCTTTCCTGCCCAAAAATCCTCTGCGAACAGCTTTTTTGTCAGGGGCATTTTGCGTCATCAGCATCGTGGGCATTGCCTTGTTCAAGCCTGCGCCTGGGCTGGATGCGGCTTCGTCCATGACGTCCCAATTCCAGCGGGAAGACCAACTGGTCATGCTCGACGAATTTGATCCCGATACCACCTATTACCTGCAAACCAGCCGCCCCGCCTGGGTGGTGGCGTCGTTCGATGACAAGACGCAAATGCGCAAGGACACCTGGCGCAAGGAGCTGTGGGACGCCGGGCAATTCAACCCTGCTTTGGCTACGCAGACTTTGTTGACCTTCAAGCAGCTGCGACCACGCGTGTGCAACGCCTTGCAGCAAAACATCACCCTGTGGATTCAGGGCGATGCGGCCAATATGATCCGGCTCTACCCATTCCTGGGCACCCAACAGCCCTTTTGGCAACGCGCTACCAGAAAAAACGTCCACACGGTGTGGCGGCTGGGGGGGCGCAGTGCCTTGTCAAGTGCAGGCTGTGAGTGGAAAGAATAATAAAGCGCTTTGCGTTTTCAAGAACTACCACGCCAGCCATCGCTGCGCAATGCTGATACGCTCCCTGACAGATGTTTTTGTAGACGCTGTTTGGCGTAAATTGCCGCCAATTTTTCAGTACTTCTGCGGCACGATCATTTCCGGCGGCACCGGGTGTCGCATGTAGTCGGGGTGGTGCGTACGCTCGGGCAAGACTACTTCCTGGCGCTCTACCTCGTGGTAGGGCACCTGGGCCAACAGGTGCTCAATGCAGTTCAGCCGCGCCTTTTTCTTGTCGTCGGCGGGCACAATCCACCATGGGGCCTCGGCCAGGTGCGTGCGTTGCAGCATCTCTTCTTTGGCGCGGGTGTAGTCTTCCCAGCGGCGGCGGCTTTCCAGGTCCATGGGGCTGAGCTTCCACTGTTTGAGCGGATCGTGGATGCGGCCCAGAAAGCGCAGCTCCTGCTCTTCATCCGAAATCGAAAACCAGTACTTGATGAGCTTGATGCCTGAGCGCACCAGCATTTTTTCAAACTCAGGCACGGTGCGAAAAAACTCCTCGAGTTGATCGTCGGTACAAAAACCCATCACACGCTCAACGCCTGCGCGGTTGTACCAACTGCGATCAAACAGCACCATCTCGCCGCCTGCGGGCAGGTGGCTCACATAACGCTGAAAGTACCACTGCGTGCGCTCTCGGTCGTTGGGCGCGGGCAGTGCGGCCACACGGCACACACGCGGGTTGAGGCGTTGCGTGATGCGCTTGATCACGCCCCCTTTGCCGGCCGCATCACGCCCCTCGAAAATAATCACCATCTTGTGGCCCGTGTGTACCACCCAGTCCTGCAGTTTGACCAGCTCGGCCTGCAGGCGGAACAGTTCGCGAAAATAGTTGCGCCGCTCCAGTTTGTAGTCTTCATCATCGAGCGCGATGTTGGCCAGCGCGTCGATATTGCGGTCTTCCAGCTCCATCTCCAGCTCTTCGTCGTAGCCGTCAAGCACGTCGCTGCGCAGGCGGCGCAGCATGTCGGGGGGCGTCATGGGTACTTCCTTTCTGTGGCGGATGGGTTTTGTGCCAAAACCATGTGAACTGCTGAATTTATGTCATAAAAATGACAGAAAAATGACTTTCACACTGCGCCTAACGATCAGGCCGGGCACTCCAGTTTGACCAGACGGTCTCCGCTGAAGTCCGCCCTGATTTTTTCTGCACTGTCTTTCGCTGCGCTCCAGGTGGCTGTGGTTGCGCTGGTGGTTTCCGGCATACCCAGTTGAAAATAGACTTCGTCTCTGGATGCGTTGGGAGGAACCAGACCACATCGTGCAATTGGACTGGCCCAAGTTCCACAGCTACCTGTCTTTACGCATGAGCGCGTTACGCAGTACTTTTCATTAGATGCCCACTTGCCGCCTTGATCTTCGCAAACTTGTTGCGCATTTTTGCTGTTGGCGAACCAATAAACGATGGCTACAACCAGAAAAACACTGAGAGCGATAAAGTATCTTTTTGGCATGGCATCTTCATTGCGTGTGGATGATCAATTCGACACCAAGGAGGTGCAGCATTTCAGCACCATTCGGAAATAGGCTGATAACACCTTTCGAAGCCATGCACTCGCATTGAAGCGTTGCGCCCGATGCAGCCGCATTTTTTAATACGCGACGTTCATTCTGCAGGATGCCCCACAACCATACCAAATGGTCGTTAAGTGAGGCTGACTCAGGCAATTGAGATTGGACAACGACGGTCTCGCCATCCAATTGAGAAAAAGGCAGCTTGGAGCGGACTATTTTTGCGTATGTTCCAGCTTCCAAAATCTTGAACGTGACACGATTCATCGGATTGATCCTTGATAAAACAGGAAGCGCAAGCTGCAGAAGAAAAGTAATCTATACGGTGAAAAATAACATGCATGCGCAAAAATCAGACCTAGGGTATTTCACCAACCTTGACTTTATTGTGGAAGATAAAAGAACTGGTCAGCTACAAGGCTGTGTTGCACGAAGCGTCAGTGAGTGGAGGAAGACACCAGCGCCCGTCGCATCTGGATGGCTTCTGCCACATGGGCAGTTTCAACACTGTTGCTCTCCGCCAGATCGGCCACGGTGCGCGCCACACGCAGAATGCGGTGCATGGCGCGTGCGCTCCATCCCAGCTTGCTGGCGGCATCGCGCAAAAAGCGGGCGGCATCGGTCTGCAACTGCACGGCGTCTTCAAGCGCCTGGCCTTGCAGCGCGGCGTTGGGGCATTGCTGGCGTTTCAGTGCCCGCGCGCGTGCAGCCACGACCCGCATGCGTATGGCAGCAGAACTTTCACCGGCAGCGGCGTGCAGCAATTCTTCGGGCGGCAGGGCTGGCACTTCGATGTGCAGGTCGATGCGGTCGAGCAGCGGGCCGCTGAGTTTGCCTTGGTAGCGGCTGACCTGATCGGGCGTGCAGCGGCAATGCCGCACGCGGCTGCCCAGATAGCCGCAGGGGCAAGGGTTCATCGCGGCGATCAATTGGAAGTGCGCAGAAAACTGCATCTGCTGCGCAGCGCGCGAGATATGGATCTGGCCCGTTTCGAGCGGCTCGCGCAGGGCTTCGAGTGCGGCACGGGGGAATTCCGGCAACTCGTCAAGGAACAGGACGCCTTCGTGGGCGAGGCTGATCTCACCGGGGCGTGGCGGTGAGCCACCACCGACCAGCGCCACGGCACTGGCGGAATGGTGCGGAGATTGCACACGGCGGCGGCCCCAATCCGCCACTTCAAACTTGCCTGCCAGACTGGCTACCGCGGCGCTGGCGAGCGCTTCGTCGGTCGTCATGGGCGGCAGCAAACCGGCAAAGCGTTGCGCCAGCATCGACTTGCCTGCACCGGGCGGGCCGAGCATCAGCAGGCTATGGTTGCCTGCGGCGCAAATTTCCAGTGCGCGCCGCGCGGCTGCCTGGCCTTTGACATCTGCCATGTCCGCATAGTCGGGTTCTGGCATGCGCTCGGAAGGCTGCAGAGCGACCAGGCCACTGTTGGGGTCGCTAGCGTTTTCAGCCACGTTGCCTGCGGGCAAGAAGTGCCGCACCACATCGAGCAGATGGTGCGCACGCAAGACCTGTGCACCGGGCACGAGCGCGGCTTCTCCCGCACTTTCGGGCGGCAGCACCAGCGGCGCGGCATCGCCTTGCTGCAGCAGGGCTGCAGCCATGGCCAGCGCGCCGCGTATGGGGCGCAGGCTGCCGGATAACGACAACTCTCCGGCAAACACATGGCCTTGCAAGGCCGCTGCATTCAACTGCCCGCTGGCCGCGAGAATGCCCAAGGCGATGGGCAAATCGAAACGGCCAGAATCCTTGGGTAGATCGGCAGGTGCCAGGTTCACTGTTATCCGTTTGTTGCTGGGAAATTCCAGCCCACTGTTCTGGATGGCGCTGCGCACCCGCTCGCGCGCCTCTTTCACTTCGGTGTCGGCCAGCCCCACCAGGGTGAAGCTCGGCAGGCCGTTGGCCAGATGCACCTCTACCGTGATGGGCGGTGCGTGCAGGCCCATCAGGGCGCGGCTGGAGACGAGGGCAAGGCTCATGCGCTCAGGGAGTAAAGAGGTAGCGGCATTGTATGCACAGTGCGCGCAAACCGACGACAAAGGTGCTGATATTTGCAATGAGATCAGCTTGTGGTTGGACTTTGCAGAACGCGAGACAGCAGCCGGACTTTGGCCGTACCATTGCAAGCTTTTGTGTGCACCACGTATAGTCATTCCGAAAAATAATTTGATGATCAGTGCCCGCTCCGTTCGGGCTGAGGCCCTTCGATACCTCAGGGCGAACGGTGTCTGATTATTTTCGGGTTGGGCTATACATTCACCACATGACGCTCCCTCGTACCAGTACTAAAGACCCGGCCAAAGGCGTGGCGTTTGCCCTGTGCGCCATTGCGCTGTGGGGCAGTCTCGCGACGCTGGGTGTGAGCCTGCGCCACGTGCCGCCGTTTTTGCTTACGGGTTTGGGCTTGTTGGCGGGCAGCGTAGTGGCGCTGCCCTTGTCACGAGGGCGCTTTGCCGATTGGCGGGTGCCGCTGCCCACCTTGCTGCTGGGCATAGCCGGGCTGTTTGGCTACCACGTGTTGCTGTTTGCCGCGCTGCGCCTGGCGCCGCCCGTGCAGGCAAACCTGCTCAACTACCTGTGGCCGCTGGGCATGGTGCTGCTGGCCCCTGTGTGGCTGCGCGGTGTGCGCCTGCGTTGGCAGCACGTGGCGGCTGCATTGGTCGGATTTGCAGGCGCGGCGCTGGCCCTGTCTGATGGCGCCAAAGGCGGTGCCTCATTGCAGGCACAGGCAGATTCCAGTGCATGGCTGGGCTACGCGCTGGCTGTGGGCGCGGCCTTCACATGGTCAAGTTATTCGCTGCTCACGCAGCGCGTGGCGCCGTTCAAGACGGCAGCGATTGGCACCTTCTGTCTGGTCTCGGGTGTGCTGGCTTTGTTCTGCCACGCGGTGTTCGAGGTGACGCCTGCCTTGTCGCTGCGCGATGGGGTGCTGATTGCCGTGCTGGGGCTGGGGCCTTTGGGTGGCGCTTTTTTTCTGTGGGATGCGGCGCTCAAACGGGCTGATGCCCGCACCATCGGATTGCTGGCTTTCATCACGCCTTTGTTGTCAACCACTTTGTTGTTGCTGTCGCGAGGCGAGCCGTTGACGGGTACGCTGGTGGTGGCAACCGCACTGATTGTGGGAGCGGCGCTGGTGGGGGCGCGGGCACGGTAGTTGTTGCACCCAACGTCATTTCTGATTGATGCGAGAGGGATTCGTCATTCCCACGAAGGCGGAAATCCACGCTTGCACGATGCAACTCCTCTGGATTACCACCTCCGTGGAATGACTTCATGGTTGTTTTGAACATGCGTAAGCCGGGTTCGTAAGTTGGAACCGCCAAAGGCGATTCCGACGCATGTCCCGCCGCCACACCACTCATACGGCAGAATCTCCTGCGGAGGTTCTTCCCTACGAAAAATCCATGCCCACTATTTACGGTGATTTCAAGCAAAAAATGCTTGTGATTACCAGTGTTACTGGAAATCAGCTTTTTTCATCTTTTTGCGTTTTCTGCGTCCGGGTGTGCTTGCGCTTGCCGCAACACCTTGTGCACCACTTCGCCGCTGAAGCCCCGGCTGGCAAGAAAGCGCATGTGGCGAGCGCGCTCGGCGGGTGTCGCTGGCGGGGTGCCGAATTTTTTTTGCCACAGGGCAAAGGCGCGTTCCTGCTCGTTGTCGGCCAGGTCTTGCAACAGGTCGGCGCTGATGCTCTCGTCAATGCCTTTGCGCTGCAGTTCGTGGCGCAGGCGCGCAGCACCCAGCCGATCTGCCTGACGGTGCAAAAGCGCTTCGGCGGTGCGCTGGTCGTTGAGAAAGCCTTTGGCCTGCAGTTCGTCGAGTGCTGCCGTTACCT
>JAUNUE010000006.1:17173-23249 GCA_030538335.1 Allobrachymonas sp.
CTGTGCTGCTGCTTCGGTGATGGCGTTGAAGTCTGGTGAATCGTCGCTTTCATCTACTGCCGGATGGCGGTTGGCTTCATTCTCTTTGGCTGTTTGCGCACGTAACCAATGCAGCAGCTTGGCTTGCAGTTCTGCACGTGAATGGTCGCGTGCTGCCAGCAATTGCAGGGCTTTGCCTTTGAGGGTGGAAGGGCGGGGCTGCATTTTCAGAAACGCGTTTTACGATGCTTTGGTTATTGCTTTGGTAATGGAAGGTGAAAAATCGTGTGGGTCAAAGCCCTTCGACACGCTCAGGGCGAACGGATTTCTAATTGGTCATGTCCAATGCATCGCTCCGGCATGGCCGCTTGCGCGGCCTTCACGTTGGCTGTGCCGACGTGAGCCTGCGCTGAAGCCACATCCACAGAAACTCACGCTTTTTCCTCTTGTGCTGGTGCGCCAGAGGACATTTGGGTGATGCCAATTGCTCAGGAAACCGGTTTTAGCTTCGTGAGCGCTCACGCTGCATCCTCTGCTGGCGCAGCGGAGGCCAACTGGGTGAGACCCAGTTGCTCACGAATCGTGTTTTCAATTTCTCGTGCCAGATCGGCGTTTTCGCGCAGAAATTCGCGCGTGTTGTCGCGGCCCTGGCCGATTTTTTCGCCGTTGTAGGAATACCAGGCACCGGCCTTGTCGACGATTTTGGCGTTGACGCCCATGTCGATGATTTCGCCCAGGCGGCTGATGCCTTCGCCATAGAGGATGTCGAAAATGGCTTCCTTGAAGGGCGGGGCGACCTTGTTCTTGACGACCTTGACCTTGGTTTCGTTGCCGATGACTTCGTCGCCTTTCTTGATGCTGCCGATGCGGCGGATGTCGAGCCGCACGCTGGAATAGAACTTGAGCGCGTTGCCACCCGTGGTGGTTTCGGGCGAGCCGAACATGACGCCGATCTTCATGCGGATCTGGTTGATGAAGATCACCATGCAGTTGCTTTTCTTGATGGTGGCGGTGAGTTTGCGCAGTGCCTGGCTCATGAGGCGGGCTTGCAGGCCGGGCAGACTGTCGCCCATATCGCCTTCAATCTCGGCTTTGGGGGTAAGCGCAGCCACCGAGTCGATGACGATGAGATCCACCGCGCCGCTGCGCACCAGCGAATCGACAATTTCGAGCGCCTGCTCGCCGGTATCAGGCTGGCTGATAAGCAGGTCGTGCAGGTTGACGCCGAGCTTTTGCGCATATTGCGTGTCAAGCGCGTGCTCGGCGTCGATAAAGGCGCAGGTGCCGCCGGTTTTTTGCATTTCGGCGATGACTTGCAGGGTGAGCGTGGTTTTGCCGGAGGATTCCGGCCCGTAGATTTCGATCACGCGCCCGCGTGGCAGGCCGCCTACGCCCAAAGCCACGTCCAGCCCGAGCGAGCCGGTGCTGACGGTCTGGATGTCTTGCAGCGCTTCGCCTTCGCCCAGCCGCATGACGGTGCCTTTGCCGAACTGTTTGTCGATCTGGGCCAATGCGGCTTGCAGGGCTTTGGCTTTTTCTGCCTGGTCAGCGATGTTGCTCATGGATGTGCTCCGTAGGATAGATAACTGTAAATACCAACATACTGTTTATATGAACAGTATAAATGCATTTGGGTAGGCGTCAACATATATTTGCAGGAAGCCGCACGTTGTGGCAACCGGGCTACAGCGCGTGGCAGATCAAGCCAAAAAGTGTTGCAGCGCATACAGTACCAGCCCCATCAGTCCGCCGATCAGGGTGCCGTTGAGCCGGATGAACTGCAGGTCGCGCCCCACATGGCGCTCAATTTCGCGAACCAGATCATCATCGTGCCAGGCGAGCATGGTCTGGCGGATGTGCGCCGGGGCAATGGTGCGCAAATGGTCGGCCAGGTGCCAGGCGACGATTTGCACCTGCTGGTTGAAGGCATTCTGCCACTGCGGTTCGCGTTGCAGGCGTCGGCCAAAGACCAGCCCCTGCCGCATCAGCCAGCGGTGGATGGACGAATTTTCGGCCTGCAGGTCGTCTTGCAGCCAGTGGCGCAGCTTTTGCCACAGTTGCAGCACCTGCATGCGCAGGTCGGGGTGGTCGAGGAACTGGTTCTTGAAGTCTTCTACGCGCTGTTGCAGGTCGGTGTCGTGCTGCAGGCGTTGCGCCCAGCGTGCCACTTCGGCGGCGTAGTGCTGGCGCAGCGGGTGGTCGGGTTCGGCCAGCACGGCCTGCACTTCGTCGACCAGTGCCTGCGCCAGCCGCTCGGCCAGGCTTTCGGCAATGCTCTGGGTGTAGTCGAGCTTGTCGGTCAGCCACACCATCTTGGGGTATTCGCGGCGCGCGGTGGCGACCATTTTTTCGGCAATCATGCCGCGGATAGCCGGTGTGCCCACCCATTCGGCCACCTTGTGCAGCGCGGTGTTGAGCAGGCGCTGGTGGTCGCTGTTGGATGCCAGCGCCTGCAGCAGTTGCGCAGCCAGCGGGGCGGCGTGCCATTCCTTGAGTTGCTGGCGCACAAAAGCCAGCAATTCAGCCTCGATGCGGGCCAGCGTAGGTTTGTCAAGTGCATTGAGCGAGGTGGCCAGCCAGTTGCGCAGCCACAGGCTGACCTGCTCCAGTTGTTCGGGCTGGCCGAGCGCCGCGCCCAGCCGTTGCGCCGGGTTCCATTCGGCCAGACGTTGCAGCAGCACATTCTTGTCGAGGAACTTGTCGCGCACAAAGGTAGCCAGGCTTTCGGCGATGCGCGTGCGGTTGCGCGGGATGATGGCGGTGTGCGGGATCGGTATGCCCAGCGGGTGGCGGAACAGAGCCGTTACGGCAAACCAGTCGGCCAGTGCGCCCACGGCGCCCGCTTCGGCAAAGGCGCCCAGCCACGCCCAGCCGCCCTTGCGGCCCATGAGGTGGCTCAACAGCAGCAGCGCCAGGCACACCAGCAGGGCACCCAGCGCAATGGCTTTCATGCGCTTGAGGTCGCGGTCTTTGGCTTGCAGATCCGGACGGGCGGCTGCGGCTGAGGGCGAATCAGGCTGGCTCATGGTGGATCATTGTCGGACAAGCGCGCGCCCGGTGCAGGCGTGTCGGGCAACAAACTGTTTCCAGATGTCGTCGCCCGGCCGTCCGATAATTGCTGATCCCATGAACCTGCATCTGTTGATCCCGTCATGAGCCGGCTTTCTACCCAAGGCTGGCAGCCGCGCCTCGGCCCGCGCTGGTGGCGCGCGGCGGTGGAGTTGCTGTCATCCATGCGTTTTGCCATTGCGCTGCTGGTGGTGATTGCGCTGGCTTCCATCATCGGCACGGTTTTGCCGCAACACCCGCCGTACAGCATGGCGGTGGGTTTGTACGGAGTGTTTTGGGCGGATGTGTTCGAGGCGCTGGGGTTTTTCCATGTGTACCAGAGCGCGTGGTTTCTGGCGTTGCTGGTGTTTCTGGTGCTCAGCACCAGCCTGTGCGTGCTGCGCAACCTGCCCAAAATCCGGCGCGACCTGGGCACCTTCAAGGAAGGCATTCGCGCCGAGGCCTTGCAGGCGTTTGGGCACAAGGCGGCAGCGCAACTGCCGCAATCGGCCAACGATGCCGCACAGGCGCTTAGCCAGCAACTGGCTGCGCTGGGCTGGAAGTTGCGCATGCAGGAGCGCACGCTGCCGCAAGGCGAAAATGATCACGCGGTGGGCTTTATGCTCGCCGCCAAAAAAGGCAGCACCAACCGCCTGGCCTACATCGCCGGGCACAGCGCGGTGGTGCTGGTGTGCCTGGGTGGCCTGCTTGACAGCCGCTGGCTGCTGCAGATGCAGATGGCGTGGCAGGGCAAGCAGCCCTACCAGGGCGCGGGGCGTGTGGCTGATGTGCCCGCGCAGCACCGCATGTCGTCAGGCACTTTGGGCTACCGTGGCACCGCCTTGTTGCCTGAAGGCGCACGCACCGATGCGGCCGTGCTTGCGGTGCAAAACGGCGTGCTGATCCAGCCGCTGCCGTTTGCGCTGGAGTTGCAAAAATTCACCATTACGCACTACCCCGATGGCACGCCGCGCAGTTTCGGGAGCCAGGTGCTGATCCACGATGCAGAAAAAGGTGAGCCGCTGCCCGCCCGCATTGCCGTGAACCATCCGCTGAGCTACCGGGGCGTGACCATTTACCAGAGCGGCTTTGAAGATGGCGGCTCGCAGATCCGCCTGCAGGCCTGGCCTTTGCAAGGCGGTGCGCAACCCGTTGCGGTGCAGGCCAAGGTGGGCACACCTGCTGCGCTGGGAGATGCGCGCACGCTGGAAATTACCGCGCTTGAAACCGTGCAGGTGCAGCGCATGGATGCGGCTTTGGCCGGGCAAGATGCCGACGTAGGCGCTGGGTTGACGGGCCGCCTGCGCGGCGCACTGCGCCAGCAACTCGGCGCGGCGCACAGTGCAGAAGTGGAGCAGAGCCAGCGCGAACTTGGCCCCAGCATCCAGTACACCTTGCGCGATGCGGCGGGGCAACCCGTGGGGGAATTCCACACCTATCTGCGCCCGCTGGCGGCATCGCAGGCGAATCAAGATGCCGCGCCGGAATTTCTGTTTGGCGTGCGCAGCCAGGCTACATCAACTGGAGATGTGCCGTCCATGCGCTACCTGCGCATTCCTGCTGACCAGAGCAACAGCCTGGCCGACTTTGCGCGTTTGCGCGCCGCCCTGTACGACCCGGCGCGCCGTGCGCAGGCGGTGCAGCGTTACATCCGGCAGGCCGCGCCCGCGGACAACCCGGCGTTGGCCGCCCAGTTGCAGCAAACCGCGCAGCGCCTGTTGCAGCAGTTTGCAGGCGACCCGGCCTTGTGGCCGGAGGCGCGGCGCGATCCGCAAAGCGCCGCCGCACGCAGCTTTGGCCTGTCAGCGGTGGCCGCCTTGATTGAGCAGCAGGTGCCGCCTGCCGAGCAGGCACGCATGGGCGAAGTCATGCTGCAGATGCTGCACGGCAGCCTGCTGGAGTTGTTGCAGGCAGCGCGGACGCAAGAGGGTTTGCCGCTGCTGGACATGCAACTGCCGCGCAACCGCGCTTTTGTGGCGCAGGCGGTATTGGCGCTGGGCGATATTCCTTTGTACCCCGAGCCGCAGTTGCTGCAACTGCAAGGCTACGAGCAGGTGCAGGCGAGTGTCTTTCAACTGGCACGTATGCCGGGGCGCTGGCTGGTGTACCTGGGCAGCGTCTTGTTGGTGCTGGGCATGTTCGGCATGCTGTTCATCCGCGAGCGGCGGCTGTGGCTGTGGCTGGCGCCTGCGGAAAATGGCGGTACACAGGCAACGCTGGCCTATTCCAGCAACCGGCGCAACGCCGACAGCGACCGGGAATTTGACATGTTGACACGCGCGCTTTTGGCAGATGCCGCAAAATCAACGCATGTGTAGTGGTTACGGTTTGCCCCCTCTCCCCTGCCCCTCTCCCGCAAGGGGAGAGGGGAGTCGTTTATTCGTCAGCGTGTTGACGTACTTCAACTTTTTTGCCTCTCGCCCCAACTTTCTTTCACTTCAAACCTCTTTCCCTCACCCCAACCCTCTCCCAGAGGGAGAGGGGGCTATGCCAACCTCCTTTGCACCTCACCTCCATCCTCTCCCCAACGGGGAGAGAGGGTTATGCCAACTTTCTTGTCCCTCACCTCACTCTCCTCAGCGGGGTGTGCAGCTTATGCATTTCCCGTATCTGCTCCCTCTCCCTCTGGGAGAGGGTTGGGGTGAGGGCTGCAACCGTCAAAACAGCCAAGGCCATGTGCCTTTCCCATAATGCGTGCGTGAAAGCAACCTCTGAACAACCATCCACCCATGGCTGATCCAACCACTACCTTGCCTATGCAACCGCCTGCGCACCGCTTCTGGCAGCAACGCACGGCGTTTGACTGGACATTTGCTGTGCTCGTGCTGGCGGGTGGCGTGGCGCTGTGGTGGCGCTTGCACGGCGTGATGGATGGCTACGACCAGGCCATCTTCATCGCGTTCGTTCCTGCGCTGATTGCCTTGGGCTGGTGGTGGCGGGCGCTGGCACGTCTTGCCGTTGTCGTGGGCGTGTTTGCGTTGGCGGCCATCGCGCTGTACCGGGGCGATGTGCAGCGCGCCGAGCAGGCGTTCTGGCTCAAGTACCTGCT
>JAUNUE010000007.1 GCA_030538335.1 Allobrachymonas sp.
TTCGGGCTGTCGGGCCGAAGATTCGAGAAACTTGCCGCCCATCAGCGCAATACCGATCGATGCGCCCACTGCGCCCAGACCCACAATCAGGCCACAGGCCAGTGCAACCAAACCAAGAACTTGTTCCATGTCTAACTCCTCAGGGTAAAAAATGAAAATGAAAAATCAATGCTTGTTGTGCGCCTGACCCAGATAGATCAGCGTCAGCATCATGAAGATGAAAGCCTGCAAGGTAATCACCAGGATGTGGAAAATGGCCCAGATGGAACCGGCCGCAATATGCGCCAGCGCCAGACCACCCGACAGCACCGGGCGGTTCCAGTTCCAGGCTCCGCCCAGCATGGCGATCAGCATGAACACCAGCTCACCGGCAAACATGTTGCCGAACAACCGCATGCCGTGCGAAATGACCTTGGAGCCATATTCAATCACCTGCATGACGAGGTTGACAGGCGCAATCGCCAGGTGCGGCCCAAAAGGCGCACTGATTAGCTCATGACCCCAGCCACCCAGACCCTTGATCTTGATGTTGTAGTAGATGCTGACCAGGAACACCCCAATCGACATGGCAAAGGTAGTAGAAAGATCTGCCGTAGGCACCGCACGCAGATAGGCGTGGTGCGGATCACGACCCGTGACCTTGTAGAACCAGGCCCACAGCTCGGGCGGACCATCCACCGGCAGCATATCCATGCCATTGAGCAGGAAAATCCAGACAAAAAGCGTCAAGGCCAACGGCCCGATGACCTTGCGGCTTTGCGCATTGGGAATCATGGCGCGGGTCTGCTTGTCGACAAACTCCAGCAGGAATTCGACTGCGGCCTGGAAACGCCCTGGCACGCCGGAAGTGACCTTGCGCGCCGCCATCCACAGCACCAGACAACCCAAAAGACCGACCACCAGCGACACAACCAGCGAATCGACGTTGAACACGCTGAAGTCCACAATCTTCGTTTGCTTGGCAGGTTCAAGCGCAAAGTTCATCTGAAGATGCTGCAAGTGGTGGGCAATGTACTGGCCAGTGGTTGGCCCCGTTTGCGCCGCAGCGTCGGCAACAGCTTGGTTGGCAGACATATATTGGACTCCGTTACTCAAATACCTGTTTTCAAAACTCTTTGCACCCGCTGCCTGCGCAGATGGTCAACCAAGGCTGCCAGCCAGAAGGTCTTGACCACCACAATGAACGCTACCAGCAATGCCATCCAGTTCAACTGCTTGACCAGAAAATGTGTTCCCAGCAGGAACACAACGGACAACAGCAGCTTCACCGACTCCCAAAAAACGACTGACAACAACCCCAATCTGGCACGTACTGCCTGCGGCATCCTTTTCAGCATCTGCCCGGTACCCAGGTAACCGAGCAAACATAACAAGGAAGGCACGACACAAGCCGCAGCCCCCCAGAAAAGGGATACCTGGACGCTGCGGCTCCAGCCAGCCAGAACCGCACCTGCCAGCATCAATACAGAAACCAGCACCTGCATGCCCAATGGCATCCACAGCGACAAGGGACGGCCGGTAGACCCGGTAAACCCTGTTGGCTGCTCTGTAGATTCTGGTTTCAGCATCTCTGTGTGCGTACAGGAGCGCACCATTTACATTCAGCGATCCTGTATACAACTGGGAACATCTCGCGGCGGATTATACCCATCATCTCGGCGCTTTCCGGGCGAACGCCCCTGAACGGGTTTGTTTGCCTGTTTTTAAGGCATGTTCGCGCGCAATCCCGGCCAAACCCCTTGCGTCGAAAAGTAACAGGCTCTTGGTTTCAACCGCGGCCAAAGGCCGAAGCTTGCATCAGCCGCCCCGCCTCTTGCGTATGGGGGTCATTTGGGTAGCGGCTTTGCAGCCCCTGGTACACCGCCAGGGCCTGATCCTGTCGGTGCAGCCCCGTATGCAACACGCGCACGATCAAGGCAAAGGCTGCCGGAATCAGCGCATGGCCGGCAAAGCGCTTGTCAAAACCACGCAGGAGCTGCAGCGCGGTCGCGTGATCCTGGCCTTTGGAGGCGTTTTGCGCCAGTGCATAGGTCATGACGGCACTGGCCGGTACAAATTGTCCATGTTTTGCGCTGATCGCCTTATAGACCTGCAGCGCTTCAGGGGCCGCCCTTTTCTTCAACAGCAACTCGATGTACTGTTGCCCATGGCGCATCAGCTCCGGCGGATCGTTGTCGAGCCGCAGCAAACGGTGGTAGCGACGGTGCTCGGGCAGGCTTTCGGGCGTTTCGCGCAACCACTCCTTGGCCTGCGCCAAGGCATCGGCCATCTGCCCCTGCTGCACCATCTGCGAAACCGCTGCGTCACGCCGCCGCGCCTCTTCGCGCGGGCTGGCCGCAGGCCCGGCTTCTTCTTCGTATTCTTTGACCACATCAATATCCAGCGTGCGGTGGTACTGGTACATGGTGTAGCCGATCAGCGCTGCGTTGACCCACGAGAAATAGATAAACACCAGCAGCACGCCAGGCAACGACAACCATTCCGGAATGATTTCCCCGAGCAAACCAGCCGCTACAGCACTGCCCTGTATGAGCAAGAAGGTAAAGGCAATCAGGATCAGGTACGGCCATCCAATGCCGCTAATGCAGCGCCACAACTCCAGCGGATTGATCGCCATGCCCAGGCTGTGGTGCTGGATCAACACCATCATGGTCGCCGGTATCAACAAGGAAAACACCAAAAACCCTATCGGCGCAATTTCAGGGATGGTTTCGATGATGTAGCCCAGCGCAATCAGTTGCACAAAAACAGCACCGACAAACTTCCACGGCAGCGTTTTCCAGTCGTCTTCTTCGTCCATGGGCGTGTAGTCGTCCAGCCGGAAAATGCCGAACGAAGACAGGGCCGCAATCTTGAAGGCGTAGCGCGCCACCGCAAGGATAACGATCAACAGCACAACCACCCCCACCACGGGGATGAACACCAGCAGGCTGCACGCCGCCAGGCCGATGCCGTACATCAGCGCTTCGGTCTGCAGCGGGTAGAGAAAGAACTTGTTCAGCCTTTGCCAGAAAGGCGGAATGGCGGGGTTGCGGTCAGCAGACATGGGTGAACAGCGAAAGGGCGGTGTTGCGCATCGTACTGTGTTTTGGCCTGCCCCCGTTGCGGGCAAACCTGTAGCGCTGCTGCGGCTTTACTGCCGTACCTCGCCCTGCCCCAGCACCACGTATTTCAGCGAGGTCAGCCCCTCGATGCCCACGGGGCCACGGGCGTGGAACTTGTCGGTGCTGATGCCGATTTCAGCTCCCAACCCATATTCAAAGCCGTCGGCAAAGCGCGTGCTGGTGTTGACCATCACGCTGCTGCTGTCCACCTCACGCAAAAAGCGCTGGGCGTGCATGTGGTGCGTGGTGACAATGGCTTCGGTGTGTTGCGACGAGTAATGGTTGATGTGCGCAATGGCTTCGTCCAGCCCGGCCACCACGCGGATGGCGATGATGGGCGCCAGATATTCCGTGCCCCAGTCTTCTTCGGTCGCGTCCACCAGCTTCGCATCGCGCGTGTCGGCGTGGGCCGCCAGAATGGCTCTGGATGCCACATCGCAGCGCATTTCCACGCCCTTGTCCTTGAACACCTTGCCGATGCGCGGCAAAAACGCCTCTGCCACGGTTTTGGCCACCAGCAGCGTTTCGGTGGCATTGCACGGGCTGTATTTCTGCGTCTTGGCGTTGTCGGTGATCTTTACCGCCATCGCAATATCGCACGGGTCGTCCACATAGGTGTGGCAGTTGCCGTCGAGATGCTTGATGACCGGCACTTTCGCTTCGGCGCTGATGCGCTCGATCAGCCCCTTGCCGCCGCGCGGAATGATCACATCCACGTAGGCGGGCATGGCAATCAGCCGCCCCACGGCCGCGCGGTCGGTGGTGGGTACGAGTTGCACCGCGTCTTCTGGCAGACCGGCTGCCGTCAGCGCCTGTTGCACCAACGCTGCCAACGCCTTGTTCGATTCAATGGCCTCGCTGCCACCGCGCAATATGCAGGCGTTGCCACTTTTGATGGCGAGGCTGGCCGCTTCAATCGTCACGTTCGGGCGGCTTTCGTAAATCATGCCAAACACGCCGATCGGCACGCGCATTTGCCCCACGCGGATGCCGCTGGGCTGCTCTTTCATGCCCACCACGTCGCCAATCACGTCGGGCATGGCCGCCAGTTGCAGGCAGCCTTCCTGCAATGTGGCGATGACTTTCGGCGTGAGGCGCAAGCGGTCAACCATCGGCGCGGCCAAGCCTGCGGCTTGGGCCTTTTCAATATCACGCGCATTGGCAAGTTGCAAGGCCTCTTCCTGCTGCTCCTGCACGTCGGCCAGCACCTGCAACGCCGCATTTTTTTGCGCCGCCGACGCAGCCGCCATGCGTGTCGCAGCCTGGCGCGCACGCTGGCCCATGGCATCCATCAGGGCATCCACAGTATCTTCGGGCTGATCTGCCTCGCAGCGCGGCTTTGTCATGCATCTCTCCAAAAGCAAGTTCTGATTATAGAAAGCCCACCCGCGTGTCTCGGGCTGGAACGCGCACGCCAAAACGTGCGTATGTCTGCCACAGGCAAAACTCGCAATTCCACGCCTCAAAGCCCTTTTTTCCCACAGCCGATGCCATGCCAGCAGGGCTTGCAGCCGGATGATTGGCGTACACTCGTCGGCATCATGAGCGACAAAAAACCCCTTGAGCACGACGCAGGCAATCCGGTCGTGCGCGAAGCCCAATCTACCGCCGAATACAACCCCCTGGCCAAGCAGAAGGCCGCGGCAAAAATTGCCCGCATCCCGGTCAAGGTGGAGCCGCACGAAATCCTGCGCAAGCCGGAATGGATCCGCGTCAAGGCGGCCAGCTCCAACTCGCGCTTTTACGAAATAAAAGACATCTTGCGCAGCAACAAGCTCGTCACGGTCTGCGAAGAAGCCAGTTGCCCCAATATCGGCGAATGTTTTGGCCGCGGCACCGCCACTTTCATGATCATGGGCGACAAATGCACGCGACGCTGCCCCTTTTGCGATGTGGGGCATGGCCGGCCCGATGCGCTGGATGCCAACGAGCCGGAGAACCTGGCCCGTACCGTGGCCGCGCTCAAGCTGCGCTACGTGGTCATCACCAGCGTTGACCGC
Organism: Allobrachymonas sp.; assembly: GCA_030538335.1. Lineage (GTDB taxonomy): Bacteria > Pseudomonadota > Gammaproteobacteria > Burkholderiales > Burkholderiaceae_C > Brachymonas. The sequence goes on from JAUNUE010000007.1 coordinate 5,105, forward strand.
GACGACCTGCGCGACGGCGGCGCCCAGCATTACGTGGATTGCATCAACAAGGTGCGCGAGCTGTCGCCCCAGACCCAGATCGAGGTGCTGGTGCCCGATTTTCGCGGCCGGGATGAAAAGGCGCTCGACATCCTGGTCCACGGCCTGCCTGACGTGATGAACCACAATATGGAAACGGTGCCACGCCTGTACCGCGAAGCCCGCCCTGGTGCCGACTACGCCTTCAGCCTGAATCTGCTGAAAAAATTCAAGGAACGCTTTCCCCACATCCCCACCAAAAGCGGGCTGATGGTGGGCCTGGGCGAAACCGACGACGAGATTCTTGATGTGATGCGCGACATGCGGGCACACCACATCGACATGCTCACCATCGGCCAATACCTGGCCCCGTCAAACGCGCACCTGCCGGTCAAGCGCTATGTGCATCCCGACACCTTCAAGATGTTCGAGGCCCAGGCCAAAGAGATGGGCTTCAGCCACGCTGCCGTAGGCGCACTGGTGCGCTCCAGCTACCACGCCGACCAGCAGGCGCATGCGGCTGGGGTCAAGTAAGCATTTGATCGCAGCTACGCCTCATTGATTACAAAGCGTGCAAGCGGTCGCCTTGCGCAAACCCGCAAGCAGGCCAGGGCGCGCCTGCACAAAAGCCCAACACCTTGAAGAGTTCGCCCATTTCGTGCTCCAGCACCAGCTTTTGCGCCATGATGCGTGTGGGCAGGTCGTTGGCAGCCATGCGTTCGGCCAGGCCGCAGTTCAGCAGAAAGCGTGCCTGGCTGGTGTAGCCCAGCAGTTCTGCACCGGCTTCTTTGGCGGCCACAGCCATGGCGGTGAAGTCGATGTGCGCGGTGATGTCCTTGTCGCCCACGGCGTGCAGCGGGTCGGTGTCGGCGCGGTGGCCCCGGTGGCACATCAGCGTGCCCGTGTCGCGTTGCGGGTGGTAGTACTCCCGTTCGCCAAAGCCATAGTCGATGAAAAATGCTGCGCCGCCTTGCAGGCGCTGGGCGATGGTGCGCATAAAAGCCTGCGCCTGTGGATGGATTTCGGTGAGGTAGTCGTGGTCGCCTTCGATTTCGACGGGCGGGCGCAGATCGGTGGCGCGGTCTTGCCAGGCGAAACAAAAGCCTTTGTCCTCAGCGTTATCAAGCACCACCACGCCGCGCTCGTGCCACGCGCCTGCTGTGCGTTGCAGCAGTTGCACCGGCATGGCGTCGAGCACTTCGTTGCCCAGCACCACGCCCGTCATCACTTCAGGCAAGGCATCCAGCCATTGCACCTGCGCACCAAACCGCACCAGCCGTTGCTGCTGACGCTGGCGCAGGCGGGTGGAAACGTCCACGATGGCGTATTGCCGCAGCGTGGTGCCATTGGCAGCCAAGGCATCGAGCACCTGCTCGGCCAAAGCGCCGCTGCCTGCGCCAAATTCGTACACGGTATCGGTCTGCGTGTGTTGCAGTGCTTCTGCGACCTGCACCGCCAGCGTCTGGCCGAACAGCGGGCTGAGTTCGGGCGCGGTCACAAAGTCGCTGCCATCCTGCGGCAGCCGCCCCAGTTGCTGGTCACCACGGGCGTAATAGCCCAGCCCCGGTGTGTAGAGCGCCAGATGCATGAAGCGGTCAAACGGCAGCCAGCCGTCTGCAGCGGCTACTGCCTGCCGGATGTGCGCGGCCAGCGCATGGTCAGTGAAATAGCAGTGGGCAGGATCGCAAGGAATTTGCATGCCCGCATTGTGGGGCAAACCAGCGCCGACCACCCGCATATCGCTACACTACGCTGTTTGTTTTCTCCCGTGTGGGGTTGTGGTGAGCCTGTTCAAGTCGGCGTCGGTTGTTTCCCTGTTGACCCTGGTGTCGCGTGTGCTGGGGTTGGTGCGCGAATTGCTGGTGGCAGCGATTTTTGGCGCCAGCATGTTCACCGATGCGTTCAATGTGGCGTTCCGCATTCCCAACCTGTTCCGCCGCCTGTTTGCCGAAGGCGCGTTCAGCCAGGCCTTTGTGCCGGTGCTGGCCGCGGCGCGCCAGAAAGAAGGCGATGCGGCCACGCGCCATTTGCTGGATCACGTCGCCACGGTGCTGTTCTGGGTGCTGGTGGTCTTCAGCATTGTGGGCGTGATGGGCGCGCCGCTGCTGGTGTGGTTCATGGCCAGCGGACTCAAGCGCTACCCCGAAGGCTATGCGGCCGCCGTGGGCATGACGCGCTGGATTTTCCCCTACATCGGCTTCATGTCGATGGCCGCGTTTGCTGCGGGCGTGCTCAACACCTGGAAGCGCTTTGCCGTACCCGCCATTTCGCCGGTGTTCCTCAACATCACGATGATTCTGGCCGCGTGGCTCGGCGCGCCTTTGTTCAAGCGCATGGGCATCGAGCCGATTTATGCGCTGTGCGTGGGCGTGATGGCCGGTGGTGTGCTGCAACTAGGTTCGCAACTGGTGGTGCTGCAACGCATGGGCTTGCTGCCGCGCATTGGCGCTTCGGTGCGGGTGTTCAAGGAATCACTGGCCGACCCGCACACGCGCCGTATCGGCAAGCTCATGCTGCCCGCGATTCTGGGCGTGAGCGTGGCGCAAGTCTCGCTGCTGATCAACACGCAGATCGCCTCGCACCTGGCCGCAGGCAGCGTGAGCTGGTTGAGCTATGCCGACCGGCTGATGGAATTTCCCACTTCGCTTTTAGGCGTCGCGCTCGGCTCGGTGCTGATGCCGCAATTGGCCGCCGCACAGGCGGCAGGCGATAAAAAAAGCTATTCGTCGATGCTCGATTGGGCGCTGCGCTCGGTCACGCTGATGTCGGTGCCGAGTGCCGCCGCACTGCTGACTTTTGCCCGGCCCATGGTCAGCGTGCTGTACCAGCATGGCGCCTTTGGCCCGCAAGATGTGGAGCAGACCACGTTGGCGCTGATGGGCTATGGCACCGGGCTGATCGGGCTGATTGCGATCAAGATCCTCGCGCCCGCCTATTACGCGCGGCAAGACATCAAGACGCCGGTATACATCGCCATTGGCGTGCTGGTGGCCACGCAGATCATGAACCTGATTTTTGTGCCCTATCTGGCGGCGGGTGGCTTGTCGCTGTCGATTGGATTGGCTTCGCTCGGCAACGCCGGCATGCTGCTGTTTTTGCTGCTGCGCCGGGGCATTTACCAGCCCGAACATGGCTGGGCGCAGTTCACGCTGCAACTGGTCGCTGCTACCCTGCTGATGATGGCGTTTTTGCTGTGGGCCGAAGAATCGCTGCAATGGGTCACGCTTGCCAACCGCCTGCAGCGCGTGCTGCAGTTTGCCTTGGTCGGCGTGGGCGCTGCAGTGATCTATTTTGGCGCCTTGTGGATCGGCGGCTTCAAGCTGCTGGCGCAATTCAAAAAGTAATGACTGAACCGACTTCTTCTTTCGCCCCGCTGCGCAACGACACCTTTTTACGCGCCTGCCTGGGGCAACCCACCGATTACACCCCCGTGTGGCTGATGCGCCAGGCCGGCCGCTACCTGCCGGAATACCGCGCCCTGCGCGCCCAGGCGGGCAACTTCATGGCACTGGCAACCAACCCTGCGCTTGCCACCGAAGCCACGCTGCAACCGCTGGAACGGTTCGCGCTCGATGCGGCCATCCTGTTCAGCGACATCCTCACCGTGCCCGACGCGATGGGACTCGGCCTGTCGTTCCAGCAGGGCGAGGGGCCGCAGTTTGCGCGGCCCGTGCGTGATGAGGCAGGTGTTGCGGCACTTGCCATACCCGACATGGACAAGCTGCGCTATGTGTTCGACGCGGTCGCCAGCATCCGCCGGGCACTGGCAGGCCGCGTGCCGCTGATCGGCTTTGCGGGCAGCCCCTGGACGCTGGCCTGCTACATGGTCGAAGGCGCAGCCAGCAAGGATTACCGCACCATCAAGACCCTGCTGTATGCGCGGCCGGATTTGCTGCACCGTATTCTCACTATCAATGCCGACAGCGTGGCGGTCTATCTCAACGCGCAGATCGACGCAGGTGCGCAAGCCGTGATGGTGTTTGACAGTTGGGGCGGCGTGCTGGCCGATGGTGCGTTCCAGACCTTCAGCCTGGCCTATACGCAAAGGGTGTTGCAGCAACTCAAACGCCACGGTGCCGACGGCAAAGAGGTGCCGCGCATCGTGTTCACCAAAGGCGGTGGGCAATGGCTGCGCGATATGCGCGCGCTGGATTGCGATGTACTGGGCGTGGACTGGACGGTTAACCTGGCCACCGCACGCGAGCAGCTTTCAGGCCACGACGGCCAACGCCCGCAAAGCCTGCAAGGCAACCTCGACCCGATCACGCTGTTTGCCCCGCCTGCCACGGTTGACGCTGAAGTGCAGCGCACGCTGGCAGCTTTTGGCGCACCTGAGCAAAATGCCGCACACAGTTGCCAGCATATTTTCAACCTCGGCCACGGCATCAACCAGCACACCCCGCCCGAGCATGTGGCGGCCATGGTCGAGGCCGTGCATCGGTATTCGCGCAGATAGAAAGTTTTTCAGGCCAGCGGCACCATCCGCATGGCCTGTGGCGCAAAGCCGTGGTTCACCGGGCCGTGGCCGCAGCCGATGCGGCCTTGCGCTCCGGCTTGCAGGGCCGCCCGCACATAGGCACGCCCGCCTTGCACGGCCTGCAACAGGTCGGCACCCTGCGCCAGATGCGCAGCAATGGCTGCCGACAAGGTGCAGCCGGTGCCGTGGTTGTTTTGCGTTTCGATGCGGGTGTCGGTAAAGACGTGCTCGCTGCCGTCAGGCAATACCAGCACATCGCTGATGGCATCGCCTGCCAGGTGCCCGCCTTTGACCAGCACCGCAGCCTGCGTACCTTGTTGCAACTTGCGGCCCGCATGCAGCATGTCGTCTACCGAGGTGATGTCGCATTCGGCCAGCAGTTGCGCTTCCGACAGGTTGGGCGTGATGAGCTGACACAGCGGTGCCAGTTCGGCCAGCAACACCGGGGCTGCGGCGTGCTCCATGAGCGTGCTGCCGGTAGTGGCAACCATCACGGGGTCCAGCACCACGGGCTTGATGCGGTGTTGGCGCAGGCTGTGCGCCACGGCGCGAATGCTCGGTGCATCAGGCACCATGCCGATCTTGGCGGCGTCGCAGCCTACATCCGTCATCACCGAATCGATTTGCGCCTGCAACATGTTGGGCGCTACGGGCAAAACGGCCTGCACACCCACGGTGTTTTGCGCGGTGAGCGCGGTAATGGCCGACATGCCGTAGCAGCCCAGCGCGGCAAAAGTCTTGAGGTCAGCCTGGATGCCCGCGCCGCCACTGCTGTCAGATCCGGCAATGGTCAACAGACGTGGATAGGTAAAGCGGGCGGTTTGTGGATTCACGGGAGTATTCTTGCGGGATGCTGGCATACGCCATCATATGCAATCTGGATGATTCCGAGCACTAAGAAGCGCCATGTCCATGCTGAGCGCCTGCATGGCCGCCATTGATATGCACGTGTTGCATCAGCGAATGGGGCTTTTCCTGGCCATGCTTTTGCATCAGCGCTTCGTCGCCCAAGATGGCATCAGGCAAGCCATCAGCCACGATGCGACCTTCGTCAAGCACCACGATGCGGGTGCAGGTTTCCAGCAGCAGCTCCAGGTCGTGCGAAGCCACCAAAATGGTCGGGGCTGATTGCTGCAATATGGGAATCAGGCGGCGGCGCGTGCGCATATCCAGCCCCACGCTGGGTTCGTCGTAAATAATCATCTCCGGCCCCATCGCCAGGATGCCGGCAATGGCGACCAGCCGTTTTTCGCCGCCCGAGAGGTGGTGAATTTCGCGCTGCGCCAGCTTTTGCGCACCAACCCGTGCGAGTGCCATTTCTACCTGGCGGGCAACTTCAGCTTCGTCCAGACCCATATTGCGCAGGCCAAAGGTGATGTCTTCCCACACAGTCGGGCAAAACAACTGGTCGTCGGTGTGCTGAAAGACCAGGCCCAGTTGCGGGTTGAAGCTGCCTTTGGCTACCGGCTGGCCTTGCAGCAAGACCTGTCCTGCTGTGGGCCCCAAAATGCCGGTGGCAAGCAAAAACAGGGTACTCTTGCCAGCGCCGTTTGGCCCCACCAGCCCTACTTTTTCGCCTGCACGGATGTGGATGTCCAGCCCATGCAGCACCTCATGCCCATTGGGGTAGGAAAAACTCACAGATTGCAGTTGCAACACGGCAGGGGCGCTGGCAGTCATGGGGCACAAAGATTGAAATAGTCGGCAAGAATACCAGAGTGCCTTTTATCCAAGCCAGAACACGGCAACCACCACAGCCATGGAGCCGACCAACCCGCCCCAGTCAATGGTGGAAGGCGCCGGTTTTTCGCGCTTTACCTGCCTGCCGTAACCGCGCAGCCGCATGGCCTTGTAAATGCCTTCTGCCCGGTCGTAACTGCGCAGCAGCAGGCTGCCCGCCAGCCACGATTTGGTTTTGATGGTTTGCAGCGACCATGCCTTGTTCCTGAAACCGCGCAGCCGCATCGACACATTCATGTTGTGAATGTCTTCCTTGAGCACTTCCAGGTAGCGCACCATCAGCAAGGCCATATCGACCATGATGAAAGGGATGCCCAGCGCACGCATGGCGTCGATGATGGTGAGCAGGGGCGAAACCGCCAGAAAGGCAATCGCCAAAGTCAAAATGCAATAAAACCGCGCCATCAGCAGCAGGGCCGCATGCACGCCTTCGCGGCTGATGGTGATGGGACCAAACTGGTACCACACGGTTTTGCCGCCCGCCAGCAGCCAGCCCACAGCCATGCACAACACCAGCAGCGAGGGGTAGCGCAGGCGCCGCAGCAAATAGGCAAAGGGCAAGCCTGACAACCCCCAGAACAGGGCCGTAACCGCCAGCATGACTGGCACCGTGCGCAACTGCGTGACCGCAGAAAAGGCAAAAGCCAGCAACAACAAGGCGACCAGGCGCAGGCGTGCGTCCCAGCGCGCCAGTACCGAGCTGCCGCCCTGGTGCTGGATGAAGTGCCCGTTCATAAACCTGCCAGCAACTGCGGCCTGGTTTGCCGCAGGAACATCACCACCAGCGCCGTGACAATGCCTTCAACCACGATCACCGGAATATGCAGCAAGCCCAAGGTGATGATGGCCGAGCGCTCTACTGTTGCATCCAGATGCGGTGGAATGGTGTAGTAGAGGAACAGGATGAACAAAGCCACCGATACGGCTGTGGCAATGGCCCCTGCACTGAACCCGAACAAGGCCGTGCGACCTTTGCTGGGGTTGGCGCTGCGCGCCTGCATGTGAAAGATCATGGCCGACAGCAGCGAAGGCAAGCCGATGATGATGCCGTTGACCCCCAGCGTGGTCAAGCCGCCATGGCCAAACATCACGGCCTGGAAAAACAGCGCCACCAAAATGGCCGGAAAGGCAAAATAGCCCAATACCGCGCCCAGCAACCCTGACAGCACCAAATGCACACTGGCCGGTGGTATGGGAATCTGGATTAGCGATGCCGAAAAAAACGCCGCTGCCAGCAAAGCCGCTTTGGGAATGTGCTCGCGCGGGTCGCCGCGTTGTTTGATCTTCCAGATGCAAAACGCGGCAGCCGCTGCCGAGACAGCATAGCCCGCCACAGTAAACGGCAGGGGGAGGATTCCGTCAGGTACGTGCATCAGGCAGCCTTTTTACGCGAGAAAAACAGCCCCGTACCCACAAAGCCCCAAATCACCGAAGCACCCATCATCCAGCGCTGCATGGGGCTTTGGGGCGCAGAAGACTGGGCAGCTACCGCAGCCTGGCTTGCAGCAGAGGCCCCTGCCACAGCCGGATCGGCGCTGTCACCAATCATGATGTGGATCATGGAGCCATGTCCGGCTTCCCGGGCCTGAATGGCCCACTCCCCCGGAATGGAGGTGTCGGGCGAAAAGGCAAAACGCCCCTGCGCATCGGTTTTGCCGGTAAGCCAGGGCTTGCCCGGATCGTTGGGCGCGTAAACCGTGACTTGCGCCATGGTCATGGGGTCGCCCGCATCGTATTTGGCCTGTAATGCAATCTTGGGCGCCATTTCCATCTTGTAATCAAGTTTGGCACCGTGCGCCTGCGCCCCCGTGGGCAGCAGGCCAAGCACGGCAATGGTGCCAGCAAGGCCGCCTACAAGCCTGGAGAAGAGTATGCGACGCATGCTTTTTCCCTCCTTTTACCTTTTTAGTGCCACTGAACGTTGCAATGGCCTTCGCCTGCGTGGCCGATATGCTTGCCCTTGAGGGCAATGGTGTGTGTGCCACCCTTGGCAAACGGCGCAAAGCCAACAGCGGTTTTGTTCATGTCATGCCCAGCGCCTGCCGAAGCATCGCCAAAGATGTGGTCGAGGTGGAACGTCATTTCCATATTGCTCTTGCCATTGGCTGCCAGAAAGCCCTTGCGCTCGTCACCCACATACTCGCCGCAGCGGTAGGTTGCCCCTTCCTTGCTGACGAGTTTGAAGTCAACCGTCTTGCCCGCTTTGGTGGCTTTGCCTACGAATACGGTGGCATAACCGGCTGCAGGGCCGCTTTTGGCGGGTGTGACCTTCCAGGAGATGGCGTTGTAATGGCCTGCCGGAGCCTGCACCTGGCCTACGGGTACCAAACCTTCTTTGTCAGCCCCCTTGACCAGGTCCACCACATGCATGCCGGGCAGCGCCACTTGGGATTTCACGGGAATGTCCCCGTTTTTGTCGGCATCGTAAGGAGCAGAAGTCTGGTAAGCCGTAACGTCAGACAGGGCAACATAGACATTGGTGAACTTCAATGCCCAGCCGTCTTTGGTCAGCTTTGGTGCACGAAAGCCCTTGGTGGTCAGTTCTTCACCGTTGGCCTGAAATTGCAGGGTGCCGTTTTGGGCAAAAGCTGGGGCAGAAACCCCCAACAGGGTTGCACAAGCAAGGGCGAGGCAAGAAATACGTGCATTCATGAGAAATCTCCTTTGTTGACAAAAACCAATGGCCCGATGTGTCAGCTTGATGAATTCATAATTAACAGACTGAAAACGCAGGGCGAATATAGGCTCTTAAGAACATTTTGTCAATAAGTAATTAGCGATCTTCATAAATTTTTTAAAGCGCATAGGATCAGATGAAAGTATTATTTCTTCTTGAATATGCTCTGGTGCGCTGTGTTGCTGCTGGGCGAAAGACAAACAGCACAAGCAACAAACCATCAGACAAGTGCTGCCGGAAGGCTGCTTGCCATGTGCCTGCGATGCGTTTGTTCCCCCGGATTCGGGCGGTTTGCAGCGTTGCAACGTTTGCCCGCTGCGTTGCTTCGTTGCATGGACTATGGGTCGTGTTTCATGCCTTGCATCTCATTTTTGAACCTGTTTTGAAATTTTCTGTGGGCGCGAAACCATGAAAAGCGGGTCAGAAGCAATGCACTTCGCGCGGAAACTGGAGACAAGTTGTAAGATGGCACAATGCAGCCATCACACTCTGAATCTTGAGGGAGGACACCATGGAGCGCTTCACCATCTCGCTGGAAGAAAGCCTGGCACAGCAATTTGACCAACTCGTCATCGACCAGGGCTACCAGAACCGTTCAGAGGCCGTGCGCGACCTGCTGCGCCAGAAGCTGACCCATGTGAACCTGGAACAAGACCAGGCGCCCTTCTGCGTAGCCAGTCTGTCTTATGTGTACAACCACGACGCGCGCGACCTGGCCGAGCGCCTGATGGTGTACCAGCACAACTACCACGATGTGGTGGTGGTGACCACCCACGTGCATCTCGACCACGACAACTGCCTCGAAACCACGCTGCTGCGCGGCCCGACCGAGCGCGTGCGCAAATTTGGCGAACTGGTCATTACCGAACGCGGCGTGCACCACGGGCAGATCAATATCGTGCCGGTGAACGTGGACGAGCACGAGGCGCACGGCCATTCCCACGAACACAACCACATGCACGTCAGCCCGGCGAGTTGAGGGCTTGCTGCTTCGCAAAAAGAAACGGCCACCCCATCAACAGGGGTGGCCGTTTTTCAAGCAGCGCAGGGAAAAATTACTTGCGCCACTCCTGCGGCAGCTTGTAGCCTACAAAACGCTTGGTCGCGTAGCTCTTGAAGGCATCTGACTGGTAGGCTGCCACCACGTCTTTCACCCAGGGCTTGCCGGCATCGGCGCTTTTGACCACGCCCACGTTGACGTAGGCATAGCTTTTTTCCTGGTACAGCGCGGTGTTGAGCTTCATGCCGCTGCTCATGGCGTAGTTGCCGTTGACCACGGCAAAGTCCACGTCGGCGCGCGAGCGGGGCAGTTGCGCAGCTTCCAGCGGCTTGAGGGCAATGCCCTTGGCGTTTTCGGCAATGTCACGCTCAGATGCGGTCAGCGGGTTGGTACCGGGCTTGAGCTTGATCCAGCCCAGATCCTGCAGCATGACCAGCGCACGCGCCAGGTTGCTCGGGTCATTCGGCACGCTGACAGTGCTGCCTTTTTTGACCTCAGCCAGCGTCTTGAGCTTGCCGGGGTAAATGCCCAAGGGTGCAGTCGGCACCTGGAACAGCGGCGTGAGTTGCAGCTTGTGCTGGGCGCTGAAGCTGTCAAGGTAGGGGCGGTGCTGGAACACGTTGAGGTCCAGCGAGCCTTCGCTCAAGGCCAGATTGGGGCGGATGTAGTCGGTAAATTCCACCAGTTTGACCTTGTAGCCCTGCTTTTCGAGGATGGGGCGGATGGACTGCTTGACCATATCGCCAAAGTCGCCCACGGTGGTGCCGATGACGATTTGTTTTTTAGCCGGGTCTGCCGCCAGGGCAGCGGAGCCAGTTGCTGCCAATGCAGCTACCAGCACGGTGGTTTTGAAGATGTGCGACCAGGACGTTTGCATGGAGATTCCTTTCAATGAGAACAGTTGCAACAACGACGAAAAACAAAAATCAACACTATCAGCGCTTGTCAAGCCGCGCCGCCAGCCAGTTGCCCGATAGCTGGATGATCTGCACCAGCAGCACCAGCAGCAGCACCATCGACACCAGCACCACCGTGTCGTAACGGTGGTAGCCGTAGCGGATGGCCAGGTCGCCAATGCCGCCGCCGCCCACCACGCCCGCCACGGCCGAATAGCTCAAAAAGCTGATGGTGAGAATGGTGAAACCGGCAATCAGGCCCGAGCGCGCCTCCACCAGCAGTACCTTGGTGATGATTTGCCAGGGGCTGGCGCCCATGGCCTGCGCCGCTTCGAGCACACCTTTGGGAATTTCGCGCAGCGATTGTTCGACCAGCCGGGCAAAGTACGGAATGGCCGCAAACGACAGCGGCACGGCGGCCGCCACCGGGCCGATGGAGGTATCCACCAGCCATTGCGTAAAGGCGCTGAGCACCAGCATCAGGATCACAAACGGGAACGAACGCACCAGGTTCACCAACCAGCCCAGCACCAGATTCACGATGCGGTTGGGGTACATGCTGTCGCGGTCGGTCACGTACAGCAGCACGCCCAGCGGCAGGCCCACCAGCAGCGCGGCCGTCAGCCCGATGCCGAGCATGGTGGCGGTATCGAACGCAGCCTGCACGATTTCTTCGCGCATGTCGGCCAGGTGCTGCCAGATGGCGGCCCAGGTCAAAGGGGTTTCTTCATCCATCTTAAAAATCCTCCGCCAGCAGCTCGCGCGCCTGCGCGGTTTGCGTCTGCAAGTGGCCTTGCACCACGGGCGCAATCTCCAGCACCTGCCCGTCGTGCATCACGGCGGCGCGGTGGCACAGCTTGCGCACCACCGGCATCTCGTGCGTGACGATGACAATGGTTACGCCAAAACGCTGGTTCACGTCGCGCAGGCAATCAAGCACCGAACGGGTGGTTTGGGGGTCAAGCGCCGAAGTCGGCTCGTCGGCCAGCATCACCTTGGGCTGCAGGGCCAGCGCGCGGGCAATGCCCACCCGCTGCTTCTGCCCGCCCGAAAGCTGCGCCGGGTAATGCCGGGCGCGCTGCTCCAGCCCCACAATATCCAGGCACTCGCGCACACGGTCGTCCACGCGCGTGCCGCTCCAGCCGGCAATCTCCAGCGCCAGCGCCACATTGCCCGCCACGGTGCGGTTGGCCATCAAATTGAACTGCTGAAAGATCATGCCGATATGCTGGCGCGCCCGGCGCAAATCCGCGCCCTGCAAGGCCGTAAGGTCTTCGCCACCCACGCGCACCGCGCCGCCATCAGGCCGCTCCAGCAGATTGATGAGCCGCAACAGCGTCGATTTGCCCGCGCCCGAGTGGCCGATCAAGCCAAAAATTTCACCCGCTTCAATATGCAGGTTGGTGGAACGCACAGCCTCGAACCAACCCTGCGCACCGGGCAAGGCAAAACGTTTGTGAACGGCGTCGAGATGGATCATGAAAGCACTTGCCCGCCTGTGGACAGGGCGAGCCGGGAAAAGCCAATCATTATGCCCAAGCGCAGGCTTTTGTGCCGGGTGCCTACATACCGTTTTGTTGGATGCTTAGAACCTGCTGGTATCAGACCCAACAGGGTTTGCAGCGTTTTTTATTGGATGCCCGCCTTGGACAAGGCCGCATCCAGCCGCTTGAGCAGCGCCTTGTTGAGCATTTTGGCGTGGCGGTTGCCCTTCCAGTGCTGCTGGATGGCTTGCAGTTCGGCATGCTGGGCTTGCGCCGCATCCAGGTGGCCGTGTTCGGCGGCCCAGATGGCGTATTCCGCATGCGCTTCAAACGAGCCAAAACGCTGCACGGCGGCGTCAAACTCCTGGCGCGCCCGCACATCTTGCCCCAGCGCGCCGTAGGTTTTGGCCAGGGCGATGGCGACGGTCTCGGGCCGGAAGTGCGGGTCTTGCTCGCAGATGTGCAAAAGCAGATCGAGCGCCGCTTCGTTCTGGCCGTTGGCCAGGCGCGCACGGGCCGCACCGAGGCGGATTTCAGGGTCGTTGGCAAACGGGCCTTTCAGGCAGGCTTCGTAGTGCTCGGCGGCTTCGGCGGGCTGGTCGTCATCAAGCAAGGCTTTCGCCAATTGCATGCGGTTTTGCGCAGTGGGCGTAAGCTCATAAGCCTTGCGTGCTTCGCGCAGCGCCTTGCCGGGGTCGAGCGTTTGCATGGCCGCCGATGCCACCTTGCCCACACTGCGCTGGATGCGGCTCTCAGGCAGGTACACGGCAAAGAAATACACCACGCTGCCGAACAATGGGAACATGAACAGAATCAGCAGCCAGTACAACTCGCGGCCCCGTTGCACGGCGTGGATGGCAAAGAAAATGGCCGGGATGGCGTATGCGGCAATGCTGATCAAATAGGGAATGCTGAGCATAAAAACCTGCCTTTGTTGGTCGTGTGGGCGCAAGTATCAGGATGCCGCCTGCATTGTGCCAGCCTGCGCCAGCAGGCGCAGCAGCAAAAGCAGGCGGGCCTTGCTGGCCGGCAAGGCGATGGGCGCGCTGCCCTGCCCTGCGCCGTACCAGGCCAGCGGCACCGGGTCGGCCGCCGAAGCTGCGCTGCGCACCACGGCGCTGGCCGTGCAGCGCGGTGCCAGCAGCAGCGCCAGCCCCTGATCTTGCAGCGGCTGCGCGGCTTGTTCAAGCGCCTGGTGCAATGTGGCATTGCCTGTGCCCACCAACACCACGCCTTGCACGCCTGCCTGTGCCAAGGCCTGCAGCGCACGCGGGTCGGCGTTGGTGTGGCTGTGCAGCGTCTCCACCCATGGCCATTGCGCAGGCGGTGTATCGGCCAAGGCCTGCCACAGCCCTTTTTCGGCTTGCTGCGGCCAACCGGGCGGGGTGCGCAGCCAGCGCACGGCAGACTCTTCAACATACGCCAGCGGCCCCCCATCGCCGCTGCTGAAGGCGTCGAGCCGGTACGGGTGGATTTTTTCTACCGCTGCTGCATCGTGCACCTGCCCCGCCACTACCACCATCACGCCACGCGCCTGCGTATCTTGCGCCACGCTGATGGTATCGGCCAGGTTTTGCGGGCCATCGCTCAAACGCGCTGTGGCCGGGCGCATGGCGCAAGTCAGCAGTACCGGCTTGTCTTGCCATTTTTCGGCGTTGGGCACCGATGCCAGCGTTTGTTGCAGGAAGAAAGCGGTTTCTTCAATCGTGTCGGTGCCGTGCGTGACCACGATGCCGCGCACATCTGCCTGCGCCAGCCAGTGCGCACAGCGTTGGGCAAGGCGCTGCCACACGGCAAATTCCATGTCCTTGCTGTTGATTTGCGCAATCTGTTCGCCTTCCAGCGTGTCGGCCCCGAGCAGATCGCGCAGGCCGGGCACATTTTCCAGCAGATCCTCCACGCCAATCTGCGCAGCCTGGTAGGCCACGCCATCGCCAGCGCTCGACGACTTGCCCGCAATGGTGCCACCTGTTGCCAAAACCACAATTTTTGCCATCTCTGCTCCCAGCACTTGCAAAATTCCAGAAACTGGTTAAAAATACAGTTACTGGATAAACATCCAGATCATCTGCATCTTCCCCTTGATAGAGAAAGTGTAGTAGAGCATGAATACCACCATCAAACTTACGGCGCGCCAGCAACAAATTCTCGAGCTGATCCAGCACGCCATCGCCAACACGGGCGCACCGCCCACACGGGCTGAAATTGCCGCCGAACTGGGTTTTCGCTCAGCCAACGCGGCCGAAGAGCACCTGCGAGCGCTGGCGCGCAAGGGCGTGATCGAACTGGTCAGCGGCACCTCGCGCGGCATCCGCCTCAAGCAGGCGGCACCTGCGGCACCCGGCATGTTGCAACAGACCTTTGAAGAATTTGCCCAACTGGCCCTGCCACTGATTGGTCGCGTGGCTGCCGGTTCGCCCATTCTGGCGCAAGAGCATGTCGACACCACCTACCACGTGGCACCTACGCTGTTTGCGCGCCAGCCCGATTACCTGCTCAAGGTGCGCGGCATGTCGATGCGCGACGTGGGCATCCTCGACGGCGACCTGCTGGCCGTGCAGGCCACGCAAGAGGTGCGCAACGGCCAGATCGTCGTTGCACGGCTGGGCGATGAAGTTACCGTCAAACGCTACCAGCGCCTGCCCTCGCACATCGAGCTGCACGCCGAAAACCCCGACTACCCCACCATCGTGGTGCAACCGGGCGAGCCGTTTGCGATTGAGGGCTTGGCGGTGGGCCTGATCCGCAACAGCGTTCTCATGTAGTTTTCTGTATTTCCCGCAGGTTGCAGGCGTTGGCAAAGACCGAACAGCTTTGCCCACCCTGCGGGAAATTGCACTATTCCAATCCTGCAGTTTTTTGATTGGAGAACCCCATGGCCGTTTTGCACCGCTCTTTGGCGCAGCTTTGGTCTTTGCTGAACAAGCGCTTGTCCGGCAACCGCGAAGAGCCACTGCCATTTGTACCCATGGCTGTGCTGCGCGACCAGGCGCAAGCCTACAAAGCCGCAGATTGCACTGCGCCCAACGTGGGTGACAATGCAAAAAATGGAGCGAACCCGCCATCTGTGTTGTCACGTGCCTCCACGCCACCACCTGCTTCCAACAGCATGGCCTGCACTGCAAAATCCGCACCCAAACTTTTTGTCGTGCCAAAAACGCCGCGTGATGCGGACGATGCCGCAGTGCAGCCACGCATGGCGGTGGTGCCGCCTTTTGTCCTCAGCGGCAAAATGGCCGACGTCTGCGCCCAACTGGAACAATGGGCCGATCAGGAAGAGCGCTGGCTGCGGGCGGGTTGACCACCTATACGGCAATTTGAGGCCAGACATGGCCGGAGACCGCATGCCGCAAGGGTTTTGACAGTTAAAACAAACGTCAAAAAACCGGCATATGCGCCCTACATGGTGCACAATCGTGCCATGAACATCGTCATTCTGGATGACTATCAGGATGCCGTGCGCAAACTGGCCTGCGCCAGCAAGCTCGACGCCCTGAACGCCAAGGTCTACACCAACACCATCAAGGGTGTGGGCCAGTTGTCGGTACGGTTGCGCGACGCTGAAATCCTCGTGCTGATCCGCGAGCGTACGGCCATCACGCGCCAGTTGCTTGAGAAGTTGCCGCGCCTGCGTTTGATTGTGCAAACCGGCTCATTGGGCAACCATATCGATGTGCAGGCCTGTACCGAGCGCGGCGTGGCTGTTGCTGCAGGCGAGGAAGACCCAAACACCATTGCCGAATTTACCTGGGCCTTGCTGATGAGCGCGGCGCGGCGCATTCCGCAGTACATGGCCAACCTGCGTCACGGTGTGTGGCAGCAATCGGGCTTCAAGGCCGCCTCCATGCCCGCCAATTTTGGCCTGGGCACGGTGCTGACGGGCAAGACGCTCGGCATCTGGGGCTTTGGGCCTGTCGGCCAACTGGTGGCGGGCTATGGCAAGGCCTTTGGCATGCGGGTGCTGGTCTGGGGCAGCGCGGCTTCGCGCGAAACCGCCAGCCAGGCCGGGCATACACCCGCCAGCAGCCGCGACCAGTTGTTTGCCGAAAGCGATTTTCTGAGCCTGCATCTGCGCGGATCTGCCGAAACACGCGGCATCGTCGGGCTGGATGACCTCAGCCGCATGAAAACCACTGCCGTATTCATCAATACGGCCCACGCCGAACTGGTTCACAGTGATGTGCTGATCGCTGCGCTCAACCGCGGCCGCCCCGGCATGGCAGCACTCGACGTGCTTGAGCAGGAACCCGTCATGCCCGGCAACACCTTGCTGCGGCTCGAAAACTGCCTGTGCACGCCGCACATTGCCGACGTGGAGTTGCAAAGTTACGAGCGTGAATTTGGCGCGGCATTTGATACCGTGCGCGCCTTTATTGCAGGCCAGCCGGTGGATCTGGTCAACCCCGAAGTCCTGCAGTTACGCATGCCGCTTTGAAACTGTCGGCCCATGGCTACTGAAGAGATCGCCTACAATCACAGGCGACGGGCCTTCCCGCATGGTGAGGTAGCCAACCGGGTCAGGTGGGGAACCAAGCAGCCCTAACTGCGGAGCCAGTGCCGGGGTCAAGGCTCGTCACTTTTATTGCTTGGGCGCGGCCAGCCTAGCGATAATGCGCAGATGCATTATCTTGAACAGGCGCTGCAACTGGCGCAACAGGCCATTCCTCTTTGTCGTCCCAATCCGCGCGTAGGTTGCATCATCGTCTCAAGGGCGGGGCAGATCATCGGGCGCGGGCATACCCAAGCCGCGGGGCAGCCGCATGCCGAAGTCATGGCCTTGCGCGATGCCGCCAACCAGGGGTTTGATCCGGCAGGCAGCACGGTTTACGTCACGCTGGAGCCGTGTTCGCACCAAGGCCGCACACCGCCATGCTGCGATGCGCTAATTGAAGCCAGAGTTGCGCGTGTGGTAGTCAGCATGCAAGACCCCAACCCGCAAGTAGCCGGGCGTGGTTTGCAAAAACTGGGGCAAGCCGGTATCGCAGTGGAAATGGCCGACGCTGCACTGGCCCGGCAGGCCCGCGACATGAACATCGGGTTTTGCAAGCGCATGGAACACGGTTTGCCGTGGGTACGGCTGAAAACAGCCAGTTCCCTCGACGGTTTTACCGCCCTGCCTGATGGGCGCAGCCAGTGGATTACCAGCGAACCAGCGCGCGCTGACGTGCAGCAGTGGCGGGCACGTGCGTGTGCCATCCTCACTGGCGTCGGCACCGTGCTGCACGACAACCCTCTTCTCAACGTGCGTTTGCCGCATTTCGAGCACGCAGACATCCGGCAACCTGCTTTGGCCATCGTCGATTCGCATCTGCGCACGCCTCCCGATGCGCGGCTTTTGGGCGTTGCCCGGCGCAAGGTCTGGATCTATACCGTGGCAGGCGAAAGCAGTGAACAGCAAGCCAGGGCAGCCGCGTTGACGGCTGCGGGGGCAGAAATCATTTCCACGCCCACGTCCCCCAGCGGCCAGGTCGATTTGCCTTTTGTGCTGCGTGATCTGGCAACACGTGAAATCAACGAAGTGCATGTCGAGGCAGGTGCAACCCTCAACGGCGCCTTGCTTCAGGCAGGATTGGCAGATGAATGGCTGGCCTATATGGCGCCCATGCTGCTGGGGCAGGGCCGCCCACTGGCACACCTGCCAGCTTTGCAGGCCTTGCCTGATCAAGCCCCGTGGAACATGGTGGCAGCCAAACCTTTGGGTGCAGATATCCGGCTGCAGATGCGATTGCGGCGATAACCGCGGCGCGCATTTTTCAAGAGTGTGATTTTTCAT
>JAUNUE010000244.1 GCA_030538335.1 Allobrachymonas sp.
TGACGGTGGGGGCGCCGAAGGAGCGCTCGAGCACCACGTTGCGGCCTTTGGGGCCGAGAGTGGTCTTGACCGCGTTGGCCAGGATGTTCACGCCTTCGACCATGCGGGCGCGGGCGTCGGAACCAAATACTACGTCTTTAGCTGCCATAAATGTTTCGCAAAAAAGTGTCGCCAGGCTTTGCCTCGCACGTTACTTTTTTGTGTCCTTTCTGAAAAAATATCAAAGCGCCTGGAAGTTGCCCTGCGCTTTTTGATGGGATAAAACCAAATCAACCAACGAAAAAATTGCGGGGTGCGCCGCCGTTTTATTTTTCGATGACAGCAAAGAGGTCGTCTTCTTTCAGCACGAGCACTTCTTCACCGTCCACCTTCACGGCCTGGCCGCTGTATTTGCCAAACAGCACGCGGTCGCCAACCTTCACGGTCATGGGCACCAGCACGCCGTCGTCATAAGCGCCGGGGCCTACGGCCAGCACTTCACCCTGGTCGGGTTTTTCGGCAGCGTTGTCGGGAATCACGATGCCCGAAGCGGTTTTGGTTTCATTCTCCAGGCGCTTGATGATGACGCGGTCGGCCAATGGGCGCAGTTTCATGGAAAAACTCCTAGTGTTAGCAATAAAGAAGAAGACGCCGCGCCCCCTGCCATCGGTACCTGCCTGCACATACCGGATGTATCAGGTCAAACACACGCGCAAAGGGTTGATCGGCTTGCGGAAAACAGGAACAGGGGCAAAAACGGCTGCTTTTGCACCCGTTGTTAGCACTCGACCCTGATGAGTGCCAATATTAAGGCATTTCGCTGCAATTCAAGGGGAAACATGGCAAATTTTCTCGCCTGTCTTCGCTTTGAACAGATTTTTGAATGCGAAATGTTGGAACAATTGTTTAAACACAGACAGCAGGATTGGGCAGCGGATTCGATGCTGTCATCGTTTTCAGCAGGGTTAATCCCGCTACCCGCCAGCACAGGGCTGGCGCATGCTTGCCGGTAATTTTGCACATTCCGGGAGAACACAATGACGCACACCACCCTCGCCACACGCCGCCCGGCCACCTCCACGTTGGCCGCCGCATTGGTCACTGCCTTTTCATTGTCTGCCTGCGCCCCCGCAGTGGTGGCCCCAAAAACCACGGCATCGCCCGGCACCACGCCACCGTCTCCTGAAGGCAGCAGCGGCTGGACCCACAAGCCTGGCTGGCGCACGCAACGTTTTGCGGTGGCCGCCGCAAACCCGATCGCCACCCAGGCCGGATACGACGTGCTGCGCGCAGGTGGCAATGCCATGGACGCGGTGGTCGCCGTGCAAATGGTGCTGGGGCTGGTAGAGCCACAATCCAGCGGCATTGGCGGGGGTGCCTTCATGCTTTACGACAACGGCAAACAACTGCAGGCGTGGGATGGCCGCGAAACCGCCCCGGCAAGCAGCACCGAAAAGCTGTTCCTCAACGCCGAAGGCAAACCGCTGGCGTTTCACGATGCGGTGGTAGGTGGCCGCTCGGTCGGCACACCGGGCGCTGTGCGCATGCTGGAAAACGCACACCGTCTGCACGGACGCTTGCCGTGGGCACGTCTGCTGCAACCGGCCATCCGCCTGGCCGAAGAAGGATTTGCCGTCAGCCCGCGTTTGAACAGCCTGCTAGCCAGTGAAAAATACCTGGCCAAAAACGATGCCACTGCCGCCCGTTATTTTTATGGGGCTGATGGCAAACCATTGCCGGTTGGCACAGTGTTGAAAAACCCCGAATACGCTGCGGTGCTGCGGCTGATGGCGCGCCAGGGCGCCGATGCCTTGCTGCGCGGCGAAGTGGCCCAGGCCATTGTCAACAAGGTGCGCAACCACCCCACCAACCCCGGCGGGCTGACGATGACCGATATGGCCAACTACCGCGCCAAACTGCGCCAGCCCCTGTGCTTTGATTACGTGGTCGCCGTCAAGACCTACGAGATCTGCGGCATGCCACCGCCCAGCTCCGGTGCGCTGGCCATCGGGCAGATTCTGGGCATCCTCAACCACACACAAGCGGGTCAATTACCGCTCCATCAGGGATTACCCAGCGCCGACTGGCTGCACCTGTACACCGAAGCCTCGCGGCTGGCTTTTGCCGACCGTGGCCAGTACGTGGCCGACCCCGATTTTGTGCAGGCACCCGGCAACAATTGGCACAGCCTGCTGCGCCCCGCCTACCTGAAGCAACGCGCCAGCCTGATTGCGCAAGGCGCGGGAGCACAGTCGATGAAAACGGCCACGCCCGGCCAGCCTGCTGCCCTGCAAACCGCCTACGCACCCATGCCGCAGCAGATCGAATACGGCACCAGCCATATCAGCATCATCGACGCACAAGGCAATGCCGTTGCCATGACCACCACGATTGAAGACCAGTTTGGCGCACGCATGATGGTCAACCGTGGCAAGGGGCTGGCGGGCGGCTTTCTGCTCAACAACGAGCTGACCGATTTCAGCTTTGCACCGACCGACGACAAAGGAATCCCCATTGCCAACCGCGTGCAGCCCGGCAAGCGCCCACGCTCAAGCATGGCGCCGACGCTGGTCTACGAAAAACGGCCTGACGGGCGCCGAGGCCAGTTGGTCATGAGCGCGGGCA
>JAUNUE010000245.1 GCA_030538335.1 Allobrachymonas sp.
CCCCTTAGAGAATCGTCAGGAAAGCATTCGAACAGCGCTTGATACTTTCTGTAGGCCCGCTCGACAATCCGGTCTCCGCCATCAGCGTCGCAAAACCGGTTGGCAGCTTCGCCCAACGCTTCCTCAAGGGATGGCTTCTTCGTTCTCCTTCGCGCTAGGACGACATAGGCGGCAATTTCAATGTCGCGCTGCTCAGTGTTTTCGTGGCCACGCTCTCCTTGTCTTGGTTCCAACCCCAGCGCTTGGGCAGGCTTCCAACTCGTAGCCGAATCGCCCTCCTTGACTGCCAGCCTGCCAAGTACGAGCCGGATGTAGCGAAATAGCAACTGACGGTTGAAAGCGCCGCCATCTTTTCCGGCCGCCTCTACGCGTGCCAGCCGCACCTGTACCGCTCGGGCGAGAGACTGGCCCGCATCCGACGACACGCCGTGCGCGACGAGTTCCTCTTGAATGATCGACCGAAGCCAGACCGTGTTGTCCACGATGCCGTCGAGTTCGAACTGCAGCCCACGGTGAAAATAGGAAATCAGCCGCTCTGCCGCCTCGTAGTCTGCGCCTTGCTCGATGGCCGCTAGATCAACCAGTACGTCCGGGTCAGAGTACCTACGGTCTGGCGCCGCTCTCGACACGTCAGTCGATCGTTCGTCGCACGGAGTTTTTTCCATCGCAGCAGCCTCCTCTGTCATCGCGATGTCAATTCACGCCAGCGCAATCGCGCTCCCCCAGGCTCAGCCTGCTTAACGTGGTTGCGTAAGCAATCTCGTTATAGGCACCATGTAGGCACCAAGGACGTTGAGCGAGCGAAAAAAGAGAAAGGGGCTACAACTTTGATAGCTGTAGCCCCTTATAAACAATGGTCGGCGTGGCGGGATTCGAACTCGCGACCCCTTGCACCCCATGCAAGTGCGCTACCAGGCTGCGCTACACGCCGACAAGCCTGCCATTATAGCGTGTGAAGTTCGTGCCATTGCGAGACGGTGAGCAGATCGCGTATCTCTTTCAGTTCGCGTTCGACTTCACGGATCTGCTCGGGCATCAGTTGCAGTTCATCGAAGGCCACGCTGTCGCTGAATTCGCTGGGGATGGAATCGGCGGGGTCAAAGTCTTCGACACCGTGCAGCATGACCTCGCCCGCACGCGCACGATCGCGCTCGTGCTGCGCCAGTTCCTGCAGCTTGCTGCGCGCGCCGTTGATGGTGAAGCCTTGGTCGTACAGCAGTTCGCGGATACGGCGGATCATGAGCACCTCATGGTGCTGGTAGTAGCGCCGGTTGCCGCGCCGCTTCATGGGTCGCAGTTGGGTGAATTCCTGCTCCCAATAACGCAGCACGTGCGGCTTGACGCCGCACAGCTCGCCCACTTCACCAATGGTGAAGTAGCGCTTGGCGGGAATGGGGGGAAGGCTGGTCTCCATCTGTCTGTGCGGGCAGCTTGCGCGGCGAACTTTCTAGATTAGCGCAAGTTGCAAAGACGAGCCAGACCAACGGAGACAAAGCATAAGACACCCCCTGAATCGGGGGGAGCGCGTGCGCAACGCGCGCCGAAGAAAAGCGACGCAATCAGGCGGCGCCCGGTGCGGCGTCTTCCTGCAACTGGTCCTTCAGCTTCTGGCTGGGGTGGAAGGTGACCACGCGGCGCGCCCCGATGGGAATCAGTTCGCCGGTTCGGGGGTTACGCCCCGGGCGCGGTGCCTTCACGCGCAGCTGGAAGTTGCCGAAGCCGGACAGCTTGACCTCACCGCCTGCCACCAGTTGCGCGCCGATCACGTCGAAGAAGGCGTCGACCATGTCCTTGGATTCGCGCTTGTTCAGGCCGATCTGCTCGAACAGCATCTCGGCCAGCTGCGCCTTGGTCAGTGCCGAGGTGGCCAGGCTGTCCACGGCCAGTGGCAGGAAGTCCGTGGGCTCGGTCGCCATCGCTGTCTCCTTCAACTCAACGCGCGCGTCAGCCGCGCAGTCGCGCACCCAGATCGGCTTGCAGGCGCTCGATCACGGCCTTGACCACGCCGTCGATGCGCTCGTCGGTCAGCGTGTCCTGATCGCTGCCGAGCACCAGGCGCACCGCCAGGCTCTTCTCAGCCGCTGCCATGTGGGCTGCGGCTTCGGCGCCGGGCTTGGGGCGGTAGATGTCGAACAGCGTGGCGCTGCGCAGCAGACCATCGCTTTGCGTGCCGTGCACGGATTGCATCAGTTGCGCGTGCGTCACGCCCTCGGGCACCACCACGGCGATGTCGCGCTCGGTGGTCTGGCGGCGCGACACGGGCTGCGCCTGCGGCAGCGGGCGCTGCATCACGGCGTCCAGCGCCAGTTCGAACAGCACCGGGGCCTGCGGCAGTTCCCACTGCTGGCGCCAGCGCGGGTGCAGTTCGCCGACGAAGCCGATGGGCTGGCCATCCAGCAGCACACGGGCGCTGCGGCCGGGGTGCAGCGCGGGGTGTTCGGCGCGCTCGAACACCGCCTGACGCGGGCTGAGCAGGGCCTCGACATCGCCCTTGACATCGAAGAAGTCGACCGGCGCCTGCTTGCCTTCCCAACCCTGGCGACTGGCCGTGCCGTAGGCCACGCCGGCCACGCGCATGGGCTGCGCTATG
>JAUNUE010000246.1:0-727 GCA_030538335.1 Allobrachymonas sp.
TCATCGCGCCCATCCTCATCGGCGTGCTGGTCAGCATGAGCCTGCCGCTGCAAATGAACTTCCTGGCCATCGCCATCCCGGCGGTAGTGGCCGCCGTGGCCATTGCGCTGATCAGCGCCGCCCGCTCGCACACGGCGCAACTGCACCACGCGCACGGTATCACCGCCGCCGCGCGCTGACTGGCCCGCCTTGCCTTTTCCGGCGCGCCCTCTCTCTGGCCCTGCGCGCGATATGCGGGCACGCCCTCTGGCGTTGACCCCCATCAAGGCCCCGCGCGCGCGGCTGGCCTAGGCTCGCCGGCCATGCACTTCGACATTCTCATCAGTGGCGCCGGCCCGGCCGGCTTGTGTCTGGCGCGGGCGCTTTCGGGCGCGGGTTGGCGCATTGGCGTGGTGGAGCAGCAGGCGCAGCAAGCCATCGCGCAGCCGGCTTTCGACGGGCGCGAAATCGCCCTCACCCAGCCATCGGCGCAGGTGATGCGCCAGCTTGGCCTGTGGGATCGCATCGCCGCCATGGACGCCGCCGCCCTCTCGCCGCTGCGCGATGCGCGGGTGATGAACGGCCCCTCGCCCTTCGCCATGGAAATCGGCCACACGCTCACCGCGCGCAGCGAACTGGGCTGGCTGGTCTCCAACCACCTGATCCGCCAGGCCGCGTGGGACGAGGTGCAGTCGGCCATCGCGCAGCACGGCGAGCACTCGCTGCGCATCCATCGCCAACAGGGCCT
>JAUNUE010000246.1:737-2573 GCA_030538335.1 Allobrachymonas sp.
CCATCACCGGCGTGCGCACCGAGCCAGAGGCCATTCATGCCGACCTGGCCGACGGCAGCCGCCATTCCGCCCGCCTGCTGGTCGCCGCCGACAGCCGCTTTTCCGCCACCCGGCGCGCGCTGGGCATTGGCGCGGCCATGCACGACTTCGGCCGCACCATGCTGGTGTGCCAGATGACGCACGCGCAGCCGCACCACCATTGCGCGTGGGAATGGTTCGGCTACGGCCAGACGCTGGCGCTGCTGCCCATGAACGACCACCCGCACAGCGGCGCGCACCGCGCCTCCACCGTGCTGACGCTGCCGCACCACCTCATCGAGCCGCTGCTCGTGCTGGACGAAGACGCCTTCGGCGCCGAGATGACGCGCCGCTTCGATGGCCGCCTGGGCGCCATGCAGCTCGACAGCACGCGCCACGCCTACCCGCTGGTCGGCGTGGCCCCGCACCGGCTGGTGGCGCCGCGCTTTGCCTGCGTGGGCGACACGGCGGTGGGCATGCACCCGGTCACGGCGCACGGCTTCAACTTCGGCCTGCTGGGCATCGACACCCTGGCCCGCCTGCTGCGCGAAGCGCAAACCGCCGGGCAGGACATTGCCGCGCCCGAGGTGCTGGCGCGCTACCAGCGCCGCCACCAGAGGGCCACCCGCCCGCTGTACGAAATCACCCGCTTCATCGCCCGCCTGTACACCACCGACGCACCGCCCGCCCGCCTGCTGCGCGACGGCGCCCTGCGCGCCGCGCAGGTGCTCACCCCCTTCCGGCGCGCCGTGGCCGCCACGCAGGCGGGCCGTCGCTGAGAGGCGCCGATCCCGCCATGCTCACCGCCCCCGCCGCCAACCCCGACCCGTTGATCCTGCGGGCGCACCCGGCCACGCCCTGCCCCGCCGTGGCGCGGCTGACGGTGGCGCTGGGCGCCGTGCCCGGCGTCCACGGCCCGGTGCTGCACCTGCGCTACGTGCTGCAAGGCGACCTGGCCGCGCTGCGCTGGCCGGCGCCCGCCTTTCCCGGCGCGGCCGATGGCCTGTGGCGGCACACCTGTTTCGAGGTCTTCATCGGCGCGCCCGAAGCCCCCACCGAAATGCCCGGCACGCCCGACGCCCCCGCCTACCGCGAATTCAACTTCGCGCCCAACGGCCAATGGGCCAGCTATGCGTTTCGCGCCGAGCGCGAGCGCGACGCGCGCATCGAGCGCGCCGCACCGGTGCGGCCGCTGCGCATGGCCTGCCAGCGCCAGGGCGACACCTTCACGCTGACGGCCACGCTGCCCGCCGCCGCCTGGCCCGCCCCGGCGCATACATGCCGGCTGGGCCTGAGCGCCGTCATCGAAACGCAGGACGGCGCGCTGGCCTGCTTTGCCCTGACCCACCCGCGCGAAGCGCCCGACTTTCACCACCGCGCAGGCTGGACGGCGCCCGCGCCCGAACCGGCCGAATCCGTCCATCGCACCGCCACGCACCCCGTCTGAGCGAACAGGCTGGCGCCAGCGAAAAGAGCCCGAATCAGCCGCCTCACCCGCCCCCGCCCGGCTTGCGCGCCACGATGAAGGCGCGCACGTCCTTGCCGCCGCCCGTACCGTGGCGCTCGCTGGCTTCCACATGCAGACCAGCGCGCTGCATGGCGGCGCACAGGTGCGGCTCGTCAAGAAACTGCATGTGCGGCGCCATGCCCAGCGCGCGCAGCACGGGCAGCAGCGCCGCCAGCGCCCGCACGGCCCACGGGTTCAGTTCGGCCACGCACGGCGTCTTGGAAATCAGCCGCCCGCCCGGCCGCAGCGTGCGCGCCACGGCGGCCAGCGCCGCGTCCAGATCGGCCGTCAGGTGCAGCAGGTTGAAGGCC
>JAUNUE010000008.1 GCA_030538335.1 Allobrachymonas sp.
AAGGGCACGATCATCACCACTCCGGGCCAGATCAAGCTGTCGGCTCCCACGGTGCTTACCGACGCAGCGGCCAAGGTCACGACCAACACCGTAACCACCAGCCAAGGCGGCGTAACCCTGCAGGGCTACGCCAAGCTGGCACCGTCAGTCGGCATGGGCACGATCGCCAACGGCCAGGGCAGCACCACGGTCAACAGCAACAGCGTGGCTGTGGCGAGCCAGTTCAACGGCGGCCAGATCAACGTGGACGGCAGCCAGTCGGTTACCGATACAGGCACGCGCTACGCAGCCACCAGCGACGTAAATATCCAGGCGCCCGCCTACACAGGCAATGCAGCACATAACGCGCAGGTGAGTACGGTCAACTCGGGCAATGCCACACTGGGCCTTGACGTCTACACCACCACTTTCGCCGACGTCAACGCCCAGATCGGACTCAAGGGCGCATACCAGTACCAGCAGACCGGCCAAAGCCAGGCGGTGCTGGGCAATATCCAGGCGCAGAATGTCAACATCACTGCCGACAAAAGCATCAACTCTTCGATGAATATCGACGCTGCCAACAACGCGACCCTCTCCGCCGGGCAGGACGTGACACTGGCGCAGGCCAATAACCAGCAATGGCGTCTGCAAGGTGGTTTCAGCGCGGGCGGCAGCATTGGCGTGCAGTTCGTACCGCCCGGCGCAGTCACACCCTCGGGCTCGGTGAGCGGTAGCATCAACTACCTGAACGTGCAAGACAGCCAGGCAGTGGCATCCAGCGTCAAGGCCGGCAACAACGTGGCGCTCAGCGCCACTGGTTCGGCCACCGCGCAGGGTGCCCAGGTGACGGCAGGCAATGCGTTCAGCATGCAGGCCGACCAGGTGGCATTCAACGCAGGCAACGACTACCATAAGGCATCGGGGGTCAGCACCGACGGCACCGCATCGCTCAAGCTGGGCTTCAGCAAATCGGGCGAGGTCGGCAGCGGCACTGCCGGCATCGGTGGCGATCTGGCTGTTGTCCACGAAAACGGCTATACGGAGCATGGCGGCAGCATCACCGCGCAGAATGTTAACCTTACGGCCAACAGTGCCAGCCAGGATCTCACCGTGGCTGGCGCCACCATCAACGCCACCAATGTCAACCTGAGCAACGCGGCCGGAAACGTCTCGGTTGTGGCAGCCAAGGGTGCCAGCCAGAAGGCCAATGTCGGCTTCGGCGCCAACCTGGGAGCTGGCGCCAGCAAGAGCAAGGGTCTGAGCAGCTTCAATGTAGGCGGTCACCTGAACATCACCACCGACGACAGCACCTATTACAAGCTGGGTCAGATCAACGCACAGAACGTCAGCATCGCAGCAGGCAAGGATTTCAACCTGCAAGGTGGTGTCCAGACTGACAGCCTCAACGGCAAGGTGAGCGGCAATGTGAATATCTCTTCGCCCCAGACACGCCAGAACACCCTGCAGCTTGACCTGGCCGCCAACGTAGGCGATTCGGTGATATTCAATCCCAAATCGACTGCGACCGACTACATCAAGGCCATCGGCAACGATATCTCCAGCCAGAATGGCTCACCCAACAAAAGCAGCTCCTCCCAGCAGTCGCTTTTTGGCATCACCCTCAATGGCCTGTTCAATCTGCAGGCCCATGACAGCCTGACCACCCAGGCCAGCAAGGTCAATGTGGGGCAGATGAATCTGGTGCCGGATGGCGGCCAAGTCTCCATCAACGCAGCACAAGTAAGCAGCAGTGGCGGGCAGGGCTTTGGCAATGCCAAAGTCAACACCAGCAGCAACCAGGATTACGTGCATGCCATGAGCGGCAGCATTTCTGGCGGCCTGCCCAGCATTCCAGCCATCCTGACCAACTTGGCCAACGGCACCCCCGTGCCGCCGCCGGTAACCGCTACCACCCCGCAACTGACGTGGACGCAGTCGCAAGTTGACCCGTCTGTATCCGTGAAGTAAGGGGCTTGAGCCTCAGGCAGCAGGCATGGCAGCCTGCTGCCACAAGTTTGTACGTTGTGCCCAATAAGCTGCTTAAGTGTCTGCTCAAGCAAATCTGGATTACCGATGAAGGTAATCCAGATTTTTGGCCGCAACTCTCGCTTGTGGTTTAAAAAATGGTGCGGTTGCGGGGGCAAACTGTCTACCCATGCGTCACAAACGCCTTGCCCTATCGCCATAACCGGGGCGACAACAAAACCAGGCATCTCCCTCGCCGGATGCGCACAGAGCCAAAACTGTGTCATTGCGAGGAGCGCAAAGCGCGACGCGGCAATCTTTGTTGCATTGCCGGAGAAGCAGATTGCCACGCCGCCTGCGGCGGCTCGCAATGACGCGAGGGCTTGACGCAGTGAGCCTGTGCCCTTCTGGTGGCTTTCAAAAAACCGCCATGCGGCGCAAGTAAACCCTCGGCGGGCAAACAACCTGCTTGCGGTTTGCACATAAGACTCGCATTTTTGAATAGCAAGGCACCTCACGCGAAGATGGGGAACAGGCTCCAAGGCGATGGCGCAGCATTCAATGGTCTGCCCTTGACACCACCTCGTGCGCCAGCAGTTCGGCCACCCGGTGCTTGATGTCGTCAAAGCCTGATGCGGTGCGGGTACCGCCCGCAAACAGTTCTTTTTGCACACGCAGCCCGGCTTCGTCGTCGGCTTTGACGGTCAACACCACCGAACCCGGCGCAAAGCCGCCACTGGTATGCAGCTTGTCGCCGTCACCATCGACCACGCCCACCACGGGTATGCCAAAGCGGCGCAAGATGTCGGCCGTGACGGCCGTGGTGTCGTCGCCCACCGTCACAGCGCCCGCGCAATCTTTTGTCAGTTCGTAGACATGCATGCCTGCATGGTCGATGAAGACCACGCCCTTGCCTTCGGAGGTTTCGATGCGTGCCTCGACTGCATCCGAGCGCAGTTGCGCGGTAGAGGCCAGCTTGACGGTCGCCAGATTCACACCGCCAAAGCGTTCGATTTTTTCCAGGCCGTGTTCTTTCACGTCTACGCCGCGCACCTCGACGATCTGCCGCCCTTCGGTGGCCAGCACCACTTCGCCGCCTTGCGCATGGCCGATGAAGATGCCGTTGACCAGCACATAGTCGCCCGCCTGGGCTGTGTGCATGCGCCGGTACAGGCGCGTGCCTTCGCGCCAGGTGTCGATCTTTGCTTCGGGCGATGCGGTTTGCGCAAAACCCAGTTGCTGCAAGGCGCTGACCACTTCGACCGGGCATGACCCGGCATGCACCGCGTACTGCAAGCCCGTGCATTCGGCCTGCACAAACGGCAGGCCGTGCGCCATCTTTTGCGCCACGATTTTGCCCAGCGCCAGCCCCGCCTCGGTAGATTTGCTGCGGGTGGCAAGCAAGATCACCTCGCAATCCACGGCCAGCATCTGTGCGGCGGGCGAGCACATCAGGCCGGGCGCTTCCACCCCCTGCAGGCCGCTGTCGAACAGCGCGGTGCGCGACATGGTGCCCGCCAGCATGGTGCGCGCGTCGGGAAATGCCTGCATGAAGCGCGCAGCCCAGCCGCTGTCAAACACCTCCGGACCGTGGAACAGGATGCCGATCATGGCTGGATGCCCTCCAGATACAGCTCGGCGCGGCGGCGGCTCCAGGCCTCGTCGCCCGCGTCTTTGTCAGCCCAGTACTCGGCGTTGCGCAGCCACAGGTCTGCCGGGCGGCGGTAACGCGACACATCCTGCCCGCCCATTTTCATCATCTCGGCGGCATGCTCGCTGGCGTCGGCGGCCAGGAACCAGGCCCCCTGATCCTCGAAATAGACGCTCATCTGCTCGTAAACGGCCACCGCCTGCCTGAAATTGCGCGCCCGTTCGTGCAAGGCTGCCAGCCGCGTGCCCAGAATCAGCACCGACTCCTTGAGTTTGCCCTTTTTGGCAATGTCCAGCCCATGCTGGTAGGCATCGGCGGCCGCCTCGCTGCCAGCGGCCTCATGCGCAATGCCCGCGTTGAGGTAGCCCAGCGCCGCCAGCGGATAGCTGCCCTTGGACGCCTTGATGTGGGCAAAGCCCTCCCAGATGGCGGCCGAATTTTCCTGCCGTGCCTGCGTTTCGAGCAAACGCCCTTCCAGATAACTGTCTTTCCCGTTCCCGATAGTGGCCACGTTGCGTCCTCCCTGTAAAAAAGCCAAACCACGCTTGACCTGCATCAGTACTAGTCTTCATGCCAAGCATACCTGTTTGATATTTTTTCATAAAAAGATACGGATTGAAACTTATTTTTGTTCATAAAGCGCTTAAATTTGCAACAATTTGAAAATTTATACCAGTCAAGTATCTTTTTTCGCGTATTATGCCAATACTTTATTTTTGTAAGATGCTCACGCTTTGCAGCATGCAGTCAGATCTGTAGCGTTGGGTGCGTATTTGTAGTCAGGACGGCAGTTAAGTGCGCATATCCGCGCATGTTCCACATCAGCGGAGAAGTCCGCCCATGAATATGAAATTCAAATTCAATCCTCTTGCTTTTGCCGCCCTTGTTTGCCTGGGCAGCCCCTGTCTGGCGCAAGATGCGGCCGCCACACCGCCCCAAGCAAGCGCTTCTTCAGCACAGGTGAGCAAACCGGCGCCTGCAGAAGAAACCCTGGCCGAAACGGTGGTTACCGCCACCCGCACGCCCACGGCCGTGAACGAAACGCCGGGCGCCACCTATGTGGTCACGCAGCAGCAGATGCAGACGCGAAACCTTCAAACAGCCGATGCCGCCGTCAGCACCGTTCCGGGCGTGTATGTCAACCGCTCCAAGGGCATGATGGACACTGCAGCGGCCGTGACTTTGCGCGGATTTTCTGGCGCCGGGCGCTCACTCATCATGTTGGACGGCATGCCTGTCAATAGCGGGTACACCACGGGCGTGAACTTCGCTGGCCTTAGCGCCAGTGATTTCTCCCGTGTGGAGGTTGCCCTGGGCGCAGGTGCCAGCCTGTACGGCAACTCGGCCATGGGCGGGGTGGTGAACTATGTTTCGCGCATGCCCGAAAAACGCGAATTCAACTTCAAACTCGGATATGGCAGCGCCTTGGGCAGCGACTTCGGCACGCGCAACCTCAAACGCGCCTATGTTTCTTATGGTGACAAGTTTGTCAACGGCCTGTCGCTGTTTACCTCATTCAGCATGGCCGATACCGATGGCTTTCGCGCCACACGGGCACAGGCCAGCAACAAACCGGCTGGAACCACCGGGGGGTTTGCCACAACCACGGTAACCGGCAGCCCGCTTTACGTGGTGGGGGAGTCGGGCGAGAACCAGTGGCGCGAGAACAGCTTTACCTTGCGCGCTGCACTTGATCTGCCCCAAAACGGGCAATGGCGCGTGGGCTATATGCGCAACCAGTACAAAAACAGCTACGGCTTGCCCAAGACATATCTGCAGAAAAGTGGAGCAGAGTTTTTCCCCACCACCGGCATCACCCAGCATTACAACTACCTGGCACCGGGCAAAACTGTCAGCGAATTGTTCCAGACCAGCCTGGAAGCAGGGTTGGGCAAAGGCCGACTGGCTGTGAACCTGGGGCTGTTGCGAAGCAATACCAACTGGTACGTCAACCCACCCCGTGGCGGCGATCCTGTCAATGCGTATTTGCATGGCGCTGCTGCCAGCATGAGCGAGCGGCCCAACCGTGCCATTTATGGCGATGCGCAATATACTTTCAGCCCGCTGGACAAACACCTGGTGGTAGTGGGAGCATCGCTGCGCGACGAAAAGGCGGATGTTGCCGACTACGCCTTGGCCGATTGGCGTGATACCGGCTCAAAAACCAGAACCACTTTGTTGCGCGGGGGCAAAACGCGCAATATCGGCCTGTTTGCACAAGACGAAATCGCCGTTACCAACAAATTCACGGCCACCTTGGGCCTGCGTTGGGACAAATGGAAGACCAGTGGCGGTTATTACGATGCAGATGGCGACGGGCCGCGTCCGGTATCTGCCATTGCGGGGCAAAGCCAGTCTGCGCTCAGCCCAAAAATGGGGTTGCGTTACCGCTTTTCTGACAATTTCCAGTTGCGCGCAAGCGTGGGCAAGGCTTTTCGCACGCCCAATATCTATGAGTTGTACGGTTCCTACAACGCCAGCGGCAGAACCCAGGTTCCCAACTTCGGCCTGAAGCCCGAAACGGCCATTACCTGGGACATCGGCGCCGATATGCAACCCTGGCCAGGCGCACAAGTGAAGGCCACGCTCTATATGAACCAGTTGCGTGACCTGATCTACTCCAGAGACTACAGCGAAGGCGGCAAGCTGCTGCGCAAGTATGAAAACCTGGGTAAGGGCCGTGGCCACGGCCTTGAACTTGATTTCCGGCAAAAAATCGGCAACGACTGGACATTGCTTGCCAACGCTGCCTTCAACAAGACCCGCATCCAGGAAAACAGCAATGCCCCCAATACTGTTGGCAATGCATTTACCCACGTGCCCAAAACCACGGCTAACCTGGGAGTGGAGTGGAGCCGTGGGCCGTGGGCTGCGTCTGGCTGGGTACACCATGTGTCCAAGCGCTATGGCAATGAAAGAAATGACGATGTGGTCAACAGCGTCATGGGTTCCCGCGACCCCTACACCATAGCCAATCTCAAGGGTTCGTACCAGATCAACAAGAACCTGAAAGTTTCGCTGGCTGTGGACAACGCCTTCAACCGGAAGTACTGGTCTGGTTACTACCGTGCGCCAGGCCGCTCGTATTTTCTTGAGTTGGCAGGCACGTTTTGAACCTGCAAGCGCGAATGCACCACGCAGTAGCAACGGGCACAAACAGGCACAGATTTTCATGGCTGACAGTGCCATGGCTGCTGTTGCTGTCGATGCTGCTGCCGGCCTGCCAAAAGCCTGTTGAAACCGTTGCGCCCCCTGTTGCTGCGGCCTCAACGCAAGCCAGCATGCAAAAAATCGTGGCGCTCAATTCAGACGCGCTCGAAGCCTTGCGCATTTTGCAGGCCGACCCGCAGGTGGTGGGGGTGTATTCTGATATCGCACACGAGACGGCGTTCTGGCCCGAGATGCAGGGCAAGCCGCAGGTCGGCAAGTGGAACGAACCCAATATCGAAGCCATTGCCCAACTCGCGCCCGATCTGGTCATCCACTACAGCAGTGGTTCACCGCATCTGGAGGCCAAGCTCCAGCCGCTGGGCATACGGGTGCTGCGGCTCGACTTGTTCCGCATCGACACGCTGGAGCGCGAAATCACGCAACTGGGCGCTGTGTTGGGCAAGCAGGAAGAGGCGCAGCGCTTCACCGCCTGGCACCGCGGCATTGTCGATACAGTGCAGCAGCAGGCGGCGCTGGCACCTGCCCCGGTGCGGGCTTACCTTGAAAACTATGCCGATTACAGCGTGTCAGGCCCCGGCTCGGCGCTGCACCAATTGTGCAATCTGGCCAACTGCGTGAATGTGGCCGCGCACCTCAAAGCCGCCTACCCCAAAGTGCCGCCGGAATGGGTGGTGGCCGAAAACCCCGCCGTTATCTTCAAGCTCACGGGCAAGGTGGATGGCTATGCGCAAAAAGACGCCAGCGACTACAACCTGATCCGCGACAGGATCCGGGCGCGCCCGGCGTGGGCGCACATTGATGCCATCCAGCACCAGCGCGTGCATGTGATGGATGCGGCCCTGACTTCCGGCCCGCGCGTGGCGGTGGCGCTGGCTTATCTGGCGCGCTGGACGCATCCCGAACAGGTGCGCGTGGACCCCGATGCGCTGCACCGGGCGTACATGGAGCAGTTCATGCGCAAGCCTTTTCAGGGGCACTATTCTTCCGGAAAGCTCCTGCCATGAACCCCACCATTTCCATCGAAGACATGCACCGCGATTACGCCCGGCGCAATGCCCGGCGCTGGCTGTTTTTACTGGCCATGCTGGTGTTGCTGGGCGTGAGCCTTGTGGTATCGGTTTCGTACGGGGCCAGCAATATGTCGCTGGCCGAGGTGATGCGGGCAATGTGGCATGACAACGGCCAGCAGCACGACATTCTCTGGGCCTTGCGCGTGCCGCGTGCCGTGGTGGCGGCAGTGGTGGGTTTCGGGCTGGGGCTTTCGGGCGCGGTATTCCAGGCCGTGCTGCGCAACCCGCTGGCGTCGCCTTCGACCTTGGGGGTTTCTTCTGCAGCGGGGTTTGGCGCGGTGTGCGTGATCTTGTTGATGGGTTCCAGCACTTCCAATCTGGCCGTGGCCTTGGGCGCTTTTGCCTGCGCGCTGTTTTCTGCCGGGTTCATCTTCTTCATCGCACGCATGAAAGGGGCGTCGTCTGAAACGCTCATCCTCACGGGCGTGGCGCAGATGTTTCTGTTCTCGGCGCTGACCTCGCTGGGGCAGTATCTGGGCACGGTGGATCAACTGGTCAACATCGTGTTCTGGTCGCTGGGCAGCCTCTCCAAAGCCGGGTGGGTGGAGATTGCATTGGCCGCTGGCATGGTGCTGCTGCCCACGCCGGTTTTGCTGTGGCGCGCCTGGGACTTCAACCTGCTGGCCATGGGCGACGACACCGCCAAAACCTCGGGCGTAAATGTAGAGCAACTGCGCCTGGGGGGCATTGCACTGGCATCGCTTTCTACCGCAGGCGCGATCTGCTTTACCGGCGTGATCGGCTTTGTCGGGCTGGTAGCACCGCACATCACACGCATAGCCGTGGGCAACGACCACCAGTACCTGCTGCCTGCCTCGGGCATTGTGGGCGCGGCGCTGGTGGTAGCTGCGGATGTGCTGGGCCGCGCCATCCTCGCGCCGCAAATCGTGCCCATCGGCATCGTCACCTCGCTGCTGGGTGTGCCGTTTTTCTTTTACCTGCTCATGCGCCGCACGCGGGAGAACTGGTGATGCTGCGCGTACACAAACTGGGTTTTGGCTACGGCGCGCAGCCCATCTTCACGGATATTTCACTCGAACTTGCCCAAGGGCATATCGTGTGCATTGCCGGGCCCAACGGCACCGGCAAAACCACGCTGGTGAAGTGCATTGCGGGCATCTTCAAACCGCAGGCCGGGCATGTCACGGTCGATGGCACCGATACCCGCGAGATCGAACGCAAGCAACTTGCCACCCTGCTGGGGTACGTGCCGCAGAGCATTCCGGCGAAATTTCCGGCCACGGTGTTCGAGACCGTGCTGTCGGGGCGGCGACCACACATGGGCTGGCGGCCCTCCAAGCACGACATGCAACTGGCCGCTGAAAAACTGGCGCAATTGAACCTGGAGCACCTCGCCATGCGCGACATGGCAAGCCTCAGCGGCGGGCAGGCGCAGAAGGTGATGCTGGCGCGCGCGCTGGCGCAAGAAACGCCCTACCTCATCCTTGATGAGCCCACCAGTGCGCTGGATGTACGCCACCAACTCGACATTCTGGAAACCATCACGCAACTGGCGCGCGCACGCGGGCTGGGCGTGCTGCTGATCATCCACGATCTGAACCTGGCGGCGCGCTACAGCGATTCCATCGTCATGCTGCACCAGGGCCATGTGCATTGCTGTGGCACGGCCGAGCAAGTCATCACCGAAAAAACCATGGCCGAGGTGTACGGCGTGCAGGCCGACATCCGCCACAGCCATGGCCATGTGCATATGCATGTGTTGCGCTCCCTGTCGCACGCCCATGTGCATGCCGATGCCACGCCCAGCGCGCAGGAATGTTGCAACGATGGTTGACGCCGCCCTGCTCACCCTGCAGCAGATGCGCGGCTTTGTGCCCGAGACGCTGCTGACCATGTTCGCCTCGCTGATGATCACCTACCTGCTGGTCGCCAAAGGGCTGCTCAAATACCTGGCTGTGTTCAGCAAACCGTTTACCGCGCGCCTCGGCTTGCCTGATGCGGTGATCGCCGCCTCGCTGGTGGCTTTTGGCTCCGTGCTGAGCGCCAATGCCATGCTCTCGGAGCTTTACCATAAGCGCCAGATCAGCGAGCACGACACCTACCTCGGCGCCATCCTCAACGGCACCTCGCTCAACGTCAAGCAGATCTTCACCTACCAGTTGCCCATCATGATGCCGCTGCTCGGCTGGAAGGCGGGCGGCATCTACCTGCTGTGCTTCATCACGGCAGCGGTGATCCGTTACGTTTACGTGCTGCTGCACGCGAAACGGAACAGCACGGCCAGAAGCCTCGACCTTGCACAAGCCAACAGCGCCCAGCCCCGCACCACCATCAAAGGGCAGTTGCGGCTGTTCGTAAAAATTGCCGGTACCTACCTGCTCATCACCTTTGTTGTGGTCTTCCTGTTCAACGCCGGAGTCGGCGCCCTGTTTGAAAAAATGGTAGCGCCCATCAGCCGCGCCCTGCAACTGCCCGTGGTGCTGGCCGTGCCCATGGCCGTGTTCATCTTCAACCCCATTGCCGGGGCGGCGGCGGTAGGCACACTGCGCAACAACGGCACCGTGAACGATGTGGATGCCGTGCTGGCCGTCATCATGGGCAGCCTGTTGCTGCTGCCACTGTACGGTTTTCGCAGCGGCACCATTGCACGCACCGTGTCGTTCTTCGGCCCCCGCCTGGGCATGAAAGTGTCGGCCACCTCCACCACGCTGGCGATTATTTCCAGATTGATCTTTCTGGCGTTGGTGATGGGTTACAAGCTGATGCGGGCGCAATAAATACGGTTACCGAAGCATGAAATAACCCATCGCATAAAAATTGCAACATCGAACAGTATTCAAAAATTTTTGTAAAAAAATCGGAAAAGAAACATTCAGTTTCATATAATGAGAAATAATTTATCATTCATCCTATAGATCGGAGCCGCCATGCGTTTCACCTTGACCCGGATCAGTGCTGCTACCGCCTTGCTGTGCGTGGCGCTTGCTGCCCAAGCGCAGCAAGCCACTGCCCCAGCGGCTCCGCCTGTTGTTGAAGACGAAATGCTGCCCGTAGTGGTCACGGCC
The DNA here is from genome assembly GCA_030538335.1 of Allobrachymonas sp. Lineage (GTDB taxonomy): Bacteria > Pseudomonadota > Gammaproteobacteria > Burkholderiales > Burkholderiaceae_C > Brachymonas. Next base: position 10,866 of record JAUNUE010000008.1, read on the forward strand.
AGCAAGTTGTCAGAGCCACAAAAGAACGTCACCCAGAAAGTCACGGTCGTAACGCAGGAGGAGTTTGCCCAAACCGGCACGCCCAACCGCAACGCGGCGGAGTTGCTCAAGCGCGAGCCGGGCATGTTTGTCAACGCCTTGTCGCGCAACGACGCCAACTGGGGGTCGTATGGCGGCCTGGGGCCCAAGTACAACGGCATGTTGCTCGATGGCATGCCGATCGATTCGTTCGTCGACCCGATGGCGGTGGATGCGATGGCGTTTGACCGCGTGGAATCGCAGCGTGGCCCGGCCTCGGTGATGTATGGCAACTACATGTCGATGGATTTTGCGGGCAACCAGTCGCCGCTGGCAGGCATCAGCAACTATGTGCTGAAAGACCGCATCGACGAGCGCGCCACCAGCCTGGGCGCCAGTTACGGCAGTTTCAATACCATCACCGGTCGCGCCTACCATCAAGGCAATGCGGGCAACTTCCATTATTTTGTGGGCGGCTCTTACGAGCGTTCTGACTACACGGGCTATGGCATGCCCCATTCGTGGCTCGATACCACCAAAGACCCGGCCTACCGCAAGGGCAAAATCTACGGCAAAGGCACGGTGTTTCTGGGCCGCGACGACCACTCCATCTCGCTGTTTGGCAACTACAGCACGCACAAGGGCGACACGGGCCGCCCCAACCGCGACTTCAGCCACCGCTATGGTCTGTTGAACTTCACCTACGCCAACCAGATCACCGATACCTTTGGCATGACGGCCAAAGTCGGCCTGCGTGATTATTCGCGCTACTGGTCGGAAGACAACTACCCCGCTAATTTATCGTGGAATGGCGCGGGCCGCGTCAAGCAACGCATTGTGCCGGCTGACCTTACCTTCAACTGGAAGCATGGCAACGGTGGCCTGTTGACGTTTGGCGCCGATGCACAGTGGGTGGATTACAAAACCGAGTCCATCAGCCCCACCCACGTGGTCGCGCCCGGCAACGACATGAAGGCCAAAAGCTACGGCCTGTTTGTGCAAGAGCGCATGGTGCTGGGCGATTGGGTGCTGCGTGCCGGGGGCCGTTTCTCGCGCACCACGCACGACTACAAGCTCATCAGCGGCGGCGCGCCCGGGCTGGCTTCCCAAAGCTGGAACAAATTCCTCTGGAGTGCGGGCGCACGCTACAACTTCAGCAGTGCCGTTGCTTTTTATGCCAACGCAGGCAGCAGCTTCACGCCGCCATCGGCCAAGTCGGTGGGCGGCACTTTGCTGGCATCCGATCTGGGTGTGGCGGGCAGGAACGGGCAATTGCCCAATGCCAGCCTGAAGCCCGAATCGGGTCTGGCGTTTGATCTGGGTGTGGACACACGCCCCATGCAGGGCATGTCGCTGGGCGCGCGCCTGTTCATGAACCAGGTCAAGGATGCGATCGTGACCAATGTCGTGTCGCAGAACCCGTCGCAGTCGCGTGATGTGAATGCGGGCAAGGCACGCTCGCAAGGCATTGAGCTGTCGCTGAAGCACCAGGTGAACGAACAGTTTGGCTATTTCGCCAACACCACGTTCACGCGCACCAAAATCACCAACCCGCTCAATCCCGGTGAGAACGGCTCCCAACTTACCTTTGTGCCCGACAACGTGAGCAATCTGGGCTTTAGCTGGAAGCTGCCGTTTGGCACCGAGATTTCGTCCTATGTGCAATATACCGGCCGGTTCTACGACAGCACCGACAAGACCAGCCGCAAGACCTTTGGCAAACACGCCACCGTCAACCTGCATGTCTCCCACGACATCAAGCTGGCAGGCGGCACCAAGGTCAATGTGTACGCCGACTTCAACAATATCGGCAACAAGAAGTTTGAGCAGCCTTGGCAGTTCCGCGACGTAGGCTTCAACGCCACCATTGGCGCGCAGGTACGGTTCTGATGGTGCATGACGAGGCGGATATGCCAGCCCCGCAGCCGCAACGCCGACAATTCCTGTTGGGCACGGCCGCTGCCATGCTGGGGGCGACGGCGTTGGGCTGGGGTTGCCGCCAGGCACCGGGCAATGCACCAGCCGCGTCTGCACCTGCTGCTGGCAGCGCCAGTAGTGCAGGAACAGTTTCAGACCCGCGCACGGTCACTGATTTTCGCGGTAAAACCATCACCCTGCAAGCACCTGCGCAGCGCGTGGTGTGCCTGCTCGAAAGCGCCTTGTCGGGCATCTACATGCTGGGCGCACAAGACCGCCTGATGGGTGTGCCTGCCAACGTCTACACGGGTGATGTCGCTCCGCACTACGCCAGTCTTGACCCGCGCCTGGCCGCCAAAAGCATCGAGACGCCCGGCAATTGGGATTTCACCAGCCTGGAAAAAGTCATCGCCCTTAAACCCGATGTGGTCATCCAGTGGTCGCAGCAGCGCGAAGGCATTGCGGCGCTGGAAGCACGCGGCATACCGGTGTATGGCGTGTTCATTGCCAGCATGGCCGATCTGGAGAAGGAGATCAACGACCTTGCCATTCTCACCGGCGCCGAAGCGCGCGCGCAGGCCTTGCTGGCGTATACGCAGTCGGTGGTGCAAGACATCGGCCAACGCACCAGCGCCATCCCGCAAACTCAATGGCCCAGGGTCTACTACGCCTGGGGGCAAGGCATGCTGGAGACTGCCTGCCGTGGCAGCATGGTCGATGACATGATCCGCCTGGCAGGGGGCATCAACACCTGCACCGAGCAGATCGAGCACGGCAAGCCCAGCCTGGAAAGCGTGCTGCAATGGAACCCCGAGGTGATCGTGCTGTGGCCCAGCGAGCGCCGCACGGTGGAGTCGGTGCTGGCCGATGCGCAATGGCGCAACGTGGCGGCCATCCGCAACCGCCGCGTGTACCCCTTGCCCGAGGTGTTTTTCAGTGACCTGTGGACGCTGAAATACCAGTTCGCCCTGCAACTGATGGCGCACTGGTTCCACCCCACGGTGTTTGGCCAGATGCCCGATGCCAAGCTGCGCGCAGGCATCATGGGCAAGCTGTATGGAAGCCAGCCGCTATGACTTTGGCTGCCACAACGCCAGGCAAGGAAATGCCTGCCCGCCCACGCAACACACCCACGCGATTGTGGTGGTTATTGGGATGTGCACCGCTGGCGATTCTGGCCTCCTTGCTGATCGGGCCGCGCCATAGCCTGTCGGTCATGGAGAGCGCCCAGTTGCTGTGGCACAGCATCACCGATGCTGCCCAGGTCGATGCCATGCTGCTCGACATCATGCGCAATGTGCGCTTGCCGCGCACCGTGGTGGGTTTTCTGGTGGGTGCCGCCCTGTCTGCATCGGGCGTGGCTTTGCAGGCCATTGCCCGCAACCCGCTGGTGGCGCCGGATATTGCAGGCATTTCGTCTGGAGCCGCATTTGGCGCAGCGCTGGCCTTGTCCACTTCCTGGCTGCCGGTGCAGGGCACGGCGTTTGCCTTTGGCGTGGCGGCGTCTATAGCGACGTATTACCTCGGGCGCATCCGCCGCAGGCTGTCAACCGTGGGGCTGGTGCTCTCAGGCGTGGTGGTGGGTAGCATCTTTACGGCCTTGCTGTCGGTGTTGCAGGCCTTTACCGACCCCTTGAGCCTGCAAAGCATTGTGCTGTGGACGATGGGCAATCTGCACCATGCCAGTTGGCAGGGAGCGCAATCATTGGCATTGCCGGTGCTGGTCAGTTTTGCCCTCTTGTGGCACATGCGCTGGCGCTTGAACGTGCTGGCGCTTGGCGATGAGGAAGCGCTGGCAGTGGGCATAGACCCCGCGCGCAACAAGCTGTGGGTGCTGATGGCGGCGGTGCTGGCGGCTTCCAGCGCGGTGGCCGTGGCCGGCATCATCGCGCTGGTCGGTTTGATCGTGCCGCATACGGTGCGCCTGTGGCTGGGGGCAGACCACCAGCGGCTGGTGCCCGGCTGCATGCTGGCTGGCGGCAGCTTTTTGGTGCTGGTGGACGCACTCGCGCGCAGCAGCGCACCGGTGGAGCTGCCCATTGGCATCTTCACCACCCTGGTCGGCGGGCCGGTGCTGCTGTTCTTCCTGCGCGCAGGCAAGCTGCGCCAGCGTGAGGATTGAGGCCATGGACGTTCACATGGGCATCCAGCTTGCCGACATCGTATTTGGCTATGGTACCCATCAGGTGGTGTGCGGCGCCAGCCTGCACTTGCCTGCCGGACAGTTTGGCGCCATTCTCGGGCGCAATGGCAGCGGCAAATCCACCCTGCTGCGCATTGCCGCGGGTTTGCAATTGCCGCACGAAGGCACGGTGCAGGTGGCAGGTGACAACTTGCACCAGCTCGATGCCCGCCAGCGCGCCAAACGGGTCGGTTTTTTGGCGCAGTTTCACCAGCCGGAGTTTTCTTTCCTCGTGCACGAAGTGGTGCTGACCGGGCGTGCCAGCAGTGTATTCAGTGTGCCCGGCGAACAAGACCGTGCTGCCGCGTGGCAGGCCATGGAGGAACTGGGCATTACCCACCTGGCGCACCGCCCCTACGACGAGCTTTCAGGTGGCGAACGGCAAATGGTCATGATTGCCCGCCTGCTGGCGCAAAACCCCAGCGCGCTGTTGCTCGACGAGCCGGTATCGAGCCTTGATCTCGCCAACCAGATGCACCTGTTGCGCACCCTGCGCCGACTGGCCGACCAGGGCCTGACGGTGCTGGCCATCCTGCACGACCCCAACCATGCCTTGCTGTTTGCCGACCAGGTTTTCTATATGGAATCAGGCTGTATCTCCCAGCCTGAAAAAGATGCGCCCCTGGCTGACGCCGCCCGCATCAGCCGCCTGTACGGTATTGAAGTGTGTACGGCAGACATAGAAGGCACTACCGTCGTCATCCCCAAACCCGACAGGGCGCGGCAATCCCATGGCACACAGGAGCCTGCGCCATGAAAATCGTGGTCGAAGCCTACTTTGTGCATATCCTGCCCGACCGTGTGCGCTGGTATTGCCAAAGCATGGAAGTGGGCGCTGGGGGTTCAGACATCCAGACGCCCGATCAAGCCGTGCACGCCTTGGTGCATGGCTGCAGCAAAGATAAAGATGCTTGCCTGCAACGTTATCTGGCGCACTCCACCAGTTGGCGTTTTGAAGCGCCCGATGTGCTGGTGCTGAGTTACATCGTCTGTCCCGAAACGCAGGATGATGACCATGAACGGCAGGCATGGCAGGAAACCTTCCTGCACGAATTGCAATTGGCGCACAGCCATCACCCAGCAGACACGCATCCGCCCATGATTGAACAACACCATGTATTGAGCCACGCCCTGCGCCATCTGGCGTTTTTGACACAGGGCAGCACGGCAGATGCCGTCATCAGCAGCCATTTTCCTGAACCGGCAAGGCGTTTTCTTTCGCATGTCATACCCGCCCTTGCGGGACAATTGATGTACTTTTCTGAAAGATGTGAAAATATCTGACAACATCAAACTGCATTTTCCACAACCCTACGGTCCCGAGCTCAACCTGCAGGAGCATATCCGGGATGAGCTGCGCAAGAAGCATTTCCGAAACAAAGCATTGGCAGTGCCTTGGAGGATGATGGGCTAAATGGATTGCTGGGGGGCTGGGAATAGACGGCAAAATCCGTTGCAGGGTGGGTGTTTCTTCTATTGCGCTGCAATGCGTTCAATCACAACCACCCGGTCAGTCTGTTCTGTAAATACCATACGGGCATGCACCCGGTAGGCTTGCAACAAGTGGTGGGATTGAAGGGCCTCTTCAGGGGTGCCGCTAGCTACCAGGCCTCCTGTGCGCAAAAGAATGATCTGGTCACAAAACCGGTTGGCCAGATTGAGGTCGTGCAGTGCCATCAGGGCAATGGCCTGCCGGGTCTGGACGATGTGGCGTACGGTTTGCAGTGCGAGCAGTTGCCAGCGCAGGTCGAGGGCGCTGGTGGGTTCATCCAGCAGCAGTAGCGGGGTTTGGCGCACCAGCACTTGCGCCAGGCCCACCATCTGGCGTTGCCCGCCGCTCAAACGCTTGAGTGGTTGCATGGCCAGTGCTTCCATATGCAACTTTGCAAATATGTCGGTTATGCGTGCATCAGATTCCTGAGGGCTGATGCCGGGGACTGTGGCGCGCAGTGCGCCCTGAATGGCTTCGTATACGAGCAGGGCACTGCTTTGGGGCAGGGTCTGGGGCAAATACCCTACGGTACGGAGGTGGGTGGATTGGGCACAATGCAGCAGGTTGATGTCATGATATTGCGCCTGTCCTGTGGCGGGCAGCATTCTGGCCAGGCCGCGCAAGAAGGTTGATTTGCCCGCTCCATTGGCGCCCAGAATGCCAACGATGGTTCCGGGCGCAATGGCGGGTATGGTCAGGCCGTCAATTACGATGCGTGAACCATAAGCTGCACGGAATTGCCTGATAAAAAGGCTGGCGCTTTCAAATGGGTGTACAGGTGAATGCGTGGATGGATATGCCATGGAATTGTCAGGCATGGCGTTTTCTGCTGATGCCCGCCAGCACGACAAATACCGGTACCCCCACCAGTGCAGTGATGATGCCTATGGGCAGGATGACGCCGCTGGCCAATGATTTGCTCAGGGCAGAAGCGGCCGACAGCATGATGGCTCCGGCCAGCATGCTGCCCGGCAGGTAGTGGCGATGGTCTTCTCCCAGCAACAGCCTGGCAACGTGCGGCCCTACCAGACCCACAAAGCCGATAGTTCCCGCAAAAGAAAGTGCGGTGGCTGACAACAGGCTGATGCGCATGAGCGTGAGCAACCGCAGCCGCTCAACTGCAACACCCATGCTGCGTGCCTGTTCGTCGCCAGCGCGCAAAATGGTCAGTTTCCACACTTGGGTGCTGCTCCACAGGCTGCATGCCACCAAAAGGATGGCCAGTATGGCGATCTTGTTCCAGGTGGCGCGCGCCAGGCTGCCCATGCTCCAGAATACGATTTGTTCCAGAGCGCTGCTGTCTGCCAGATATTGAAGCAGCCAAAGCAGGGCTTCGAAGCTGAACATCAAGCCAATGCCGAACAGCACCAGTGTTTCGGTGCTGGCGCCAAGCCACCACGACAGCCACAAGATGAGCATGGTGGCCAGCATGGCCATGGCAAATGCGCCTAGTGTCAAGGCGAGATTTTCATTCCACAACACCAGGCTCCAGCCAGACAACACCACAAGGGCTGCACCTACGCTCGCAGCTGCCGAGATGCCCAGTGTGAAGGGGCTGGCCAGGGGGTTGTTGAGGATGGTCTGCATTTCTGCGCCAGCCAGCCCCAGCGCGCTACCCACAAAGACTGCCATCAGTGCAAAAGGCAGGCGGATGCTCCACAAAATGACATGCTGCTCTGGTGCAATACCCGCTGGCTCAATAATGCCCCGCACGATCTCAGCTACTGCAAGCGCCGAGGGTCCTGTAGCAATATCAAGTACTACCATGACCAAGCTCAGCAGCGCAAGTACGCCCAGCATTACCAGGCGGCGCAGCGCAAATTGTCGGTATTTTGTCTGGATGGTCGCTTTGGTAGGGGCAATCATGCTTGGGCTGCCTTTGTGTGCATTGGTACGTCTGTGTTTGTGCCTGCGGCCATGTTGTTGATGTCCATCATGTCGTGCAGGGCCAAGTAGGCACTGCGTATTGCCGTACCGCCGTGGTCTTCGTCGTGGAGCAATACAAAGCGGCTGTGCACGGCAGGGTGATGCTGCAGCTGGTTTGCCAGTTTTTGCACCTGGGTGACCATGCGGCGTTGTTGCTGTCTGCGTTGGCGTTGCAGGCTGCGCTGTGGCGTGTTCTCCTCCAGACTGCCAGCCGTCAACAATAGATAAGGCGCTTGCATTGCCGCTGCAAAAGGTTGATTTGCAAAGTTTTCTGCGCAGGGCCAGATCGCTCCTGCGCTACGCCAGATCGACGGGCTTGCTGCGGTGTAGTAGTGGAACATGCCTGGCCGTGTGAACAGGGCATAAAGCACCAGAAGGCCACCATACGAATGCCCGAACAGGGCCTGCCGCTGCGGGTTGAGGGGTAAGTGTTGCGCCAGTTGAGGCTGGAGGATGCCTTGCACAAAGTCAAGGAAACGATCGGCACCGTCTGCATGGAGCACACCATCTTTTGTTTGAGAGAAGGTGTAATCCCGCTCACGGGCGGGTTGATCGTATGCTGCATCGATGGGGTAGCCGATGCCGACAATGGCTGGGGCAGGTGCTGGCCCGGCATCCGGCCTTGCTGCCTGCAGCAAGGCCAGTGCCGTAAACAGGCCAAAAAGTGCGTTGCCGTCCAGTGTGTAGAGTACCGGGTAGCCGTCTGCAGGTGCTGCATGGGATGGCGATGCTACAAAGATGCGACGTTTGTGCCCCTTTTCATCCACCAGGTCAAATTGCTGGCTGCTGGATGGTTGATCGGCTGCAGGCGCTGGTGTGGTGTATGGTGTGGCTGGCAAGGCAGAAGCGGCGGTGCAGGCAGCGGCCCGTCCCGACAGGCTGCTGCCCAAAGCTAGGCTGCTGCCATACAGGAGGGCCTGTCGGCGGTTGAAGGCTTGCGCAGACAAGGTGGATACAAAGTCAGGTACTGGCGCTCTGCCGGAAACTGCTGGAGACTGGCTCACGTTTTCAGTGACCTGCATCAATCCAATAGGTGCCATTGAGCGGCAAGGGCTGGAAGCGGCGGTACATCTCGCGCAGGGTTTGTTGCGGGTCGATGTCTGCAAACAAATCGGGATGCATCCATTTGGCCATGACTTGCAGTGCCACTACATTGAATGGTGAGTTGTAAAAGTGGTGCCAAATGGCGTAAGCACGCTTATGCCTGACTGCCTGCAATGATTGCAATTGTGGCCGCCGCAGTGCATGCAGCAATGATTTGCGGGCAAGCTCTGGGGTTACGCCTGCGCCCAAGGCAATGCGCTGTGGCGCACTGTGCAGTGTCTGCGTGGAGCCGATGCCGGTGCCTATATAGATTTGCGGCTGTCGGGCGATGAGCAGCTCGGGGTTGATCAGGCCATATTCGCCAGGCAGCAGTCCTTTGGCCATATTCTGGCCACCGGCTGCATCAAGCACTTTGCCGAGCAGGCCTGTCATGGTTTCGCAGCATGCGGTGGCAAGCCCAACGCGGTTTTCAAGAAAAACGGTGGGGCCGGTCGTTTGTTTTTTTTGCAGCCGTTTGCTGACAATATCCAGTTGCTGTTTCCAGTAATGGTTGAAGTCTGCGGCCCGTTGGTTTTTGCCCAGCACTTTCCCTAGCAGCTCCATGCTGCGCGGTGTATTGCGCAAAGGGTCTCGGCGAAAATCGACAAACACCACGGCAATGTTGGCAGCCTCCAGGCGAGCCAATGTTTCGCGATCACGCTCACCCGGGGTATGCCCCCCGCCGAGGGTGAAAATGGCTACCTGGGGGCGCAAAGCCAGTGCACGTTCATCGCTGAATGATTTGGCATCTGAGCGCCCTATGCGCGCGATATCGTCCAGCCCTGGAAAACGGGTGCGCCATTGTGCATAGCTGGCGGGGTCAACCCGCTCCATATCACCCATCATCGCCACCAGGCGCTGGGAAGGGTCACCCTCCAGGATCGCCAGTGCGGGCAGCAACCGGCTTTCGCCCAGCAAGATACGCTCAACTCTGGCGGGAATGCGAACCTGTCGTCCAGCCAGATCAGTAACAGTTGTTTGTGCATGAACAACGACTACCGTGAAGGAAAACACAGTCGTAACCAGGGGGCGCACTAAAAATCTGAGAAATTCCATTGCCAGATATAAATGATAATGATTCTCATTAATTGTATACTTGCAAGTCTTATGGGAAGCGCCACAAATGTTTGTCGTAGCCGCAATATGGTTTGTGCGACGTGCAAGATGGCTTGGATTCGCACGATGGAAAAGTTGTAATGGATTGGGACGCGATACAGCATGGGCATGACCTGGACGATGTCCTGTTTGCAGATGGGGTTGGCGTTGATCACTGCAAATCTGCCTCTTTGGCACAACACGTCACACGGTTGCATGAGCTCATGGCGGGTTTGCAGTTGCATGCAGACGATGCATATGACGATGCCAACGTTCTTGCATGCGGACAGTGCGCTCCTGGACTGCACCTGGTTGTGCTGATGGAGGGACAGCTTGATTTGAGGTATGGCCACCGACGAATAAGGCTGGAGGCGACCCCCGGTAAAACGGGTCTGGTTCCGTCCAGCGCTGCTGTGCAAGATGCCCCACAGGCTTTTTTGCTGTATGCGCAGACAACCGTGCCCTTTTGCCGCCAGCTGCAGGTTGGCCGCTATGCACGCAGATTGTGCCTTTGCATGCCTCCCGCATGGCTGCAAATGCTGAGCCTGCAAGACAACTGCAACACCTGTTTGCCTTGTCCCTTGGCCCAGTTGTGCACCGAGCACTTGTTGGTGTCGTACTGGCGGCCTACTGCGCATGCTCTCGCACTGGTAGAGCAGATAGTGCAGCCTCCACCTGGCGCTCCTGTTTTGCTGTCGCTGTATCAGGAAAGCCATGTTCTGGCTTTGCTGACAGAAGTGCTACGCACCCAGCCAGAGCAGACAACACGACAAGCCCCCTGCCTGGCTTGCAAACAGCTGCCGTCTGTGGATGTCAGGCTCGATACCCGCACATGGCAACGCATGGTCACGTTGCGCGCCTGGCTGGCCAGTGATGAAGCCCTGCACAAGCCGCTGGAGGCCATGGCTCGCCAGATGGGCATGCATATCACCACCATGCAGCGCCAGTTTCGTGCAGCCTTTGGCATGACGGCAGGGCAATTCATGCGAGAGTGCCGCCTGCAAAGTGCCCGCAGAATGTTGGAGAGCGGCTCAACCAGCGTCAAGAAAGCCGCTGCACTGGCCGGCTACACAAGTGCTGCAAATTTTGCAACGGCCTACAAGCGGCGCTTCAAAATTACGCCCAGACAGGCCAGCCCAAAAAGCAAACTCACCTGATCACAGCAATGTGTGGCACAAGAAAAACACCACTTTTGCCATACCTGACGCATTCCACGCCGTGTAAGCAGCAGCGCAAACGGCCAAAAAGCTCCATGCGCAAATGCTTTTGAGCGAAAACCAAACAAGTGCACTGCGCCTATTGATAATAATGAGAATCATTATCAATAAAGAGGTTTGGTCATGAACCAGAAAATGTCTTTGCCCTTGAAGGTGCTCGCTGCAGCATATGCATGTACATGGGTTGCAACCCCCCTGTTTGCGCAGACAACTACCGGGCAGGCAACCGCAACAGATGACAACAAGACGCTTGCCCCGGTGGTGGTGACTGCCAGCCAGCGTGAACAGGCGGCCCGCGAGGCGCCGGCCAGCATTTCGGTCATCACGCGGGAAGAGATTACAGCCAAACCGCATGCCTCAGTCAGAGAGCTGCTGGGTTCAATCGAGGGGGTCAGCGTCACGGGCTCATCCCCCAACGATCAGGATATTTCCATCCGGGGCATGCCCGGCGAATACACATTGATTCTGGTAGATGGCAAACGCCAGAAAACCCGCGAAACCATGAACCGCGGTACCGGGGGAGTGCAAACCGAATGGGTGCCGCCGCTGAGTGCCATTGAGCGCATTGAAGTGGTGCGTGGCCCGATGTCGTCGCTCTATGGTGCTGACGCCATGGGTGGAGTGATCAACATCATCACCCGAAAAGTGCCCAGGGCATGGAGTGGGGAAATGGGCGTGGGAGGTGTAGTGCAGCAGGAAAAGAACCAGGGCCATACGCGCAAGATGGACTTCTGGATTGGAGGCCCGTTGCAGGAAGATGTGTTGGGTCTGCAAATATCCGGCAGCGTGCTGCGCCGAAGTGAAGATCACATTCATTACCCTGCCAATGGCACCAGTGGTGCCCACGGCAAGGAAACCAGCGGCCTGAATGTGAAGCTTGCGGCCAGACCCGCTCCCAACCAGGACGTAATAGTCACTGCAGGACGTGAACAACTCAACTACCTGGCAACACCGGGAAGAAGCGCTCCCCCATTGACGCCACGCC
>JAUNUE010000247.1 GCA_030538335.1 Allobrachymonas sp.
TAAAACCTATGATGTATACCGACACCCGCCGAGGCAAAGCCTACGCTCAAGCGCAGTTTTCAAATGGCAGCGTAAGCTATGGAAAAACGGGGTCGCCTTTAGAAACAAGCCCAATGCAGTATCCTGTTTTTGATTTGTTCAGCCTGACTTGGCAATTGGCTCTGAATAACATCCAACTGCCAACAGGTTTACAAATCACCAACGGCAAAAAGCTCTACCCCGTCTCGCAAGTTCACAAAATAGGTAGCGGGCAAATCCGTGTCAATGGCAAAGACATCAAGGTTGAACGCTACCGTGTACAACGAGAAGGCAACTCTGTGGAATATGCGTTTGCCCCCGATCTACACAATATTCCGGCAGAAGCAACCTACACTAATGACGGCAAAACTTATACATTCAAACTTAAAAATATCAAACTCGATGGTGAGTTGGTGGCCGCTTCTCAGTAGCTGCTGTCATGATTGATGACTATCAACCTGGGTTTGCTCAAGCTGGTGCAAAAATCAGCACTTGTGATGACACCATGCGTTGAACTCTTTCCTGCAGCATGAAAAACACCACCCTGCGCCAACTGCGCGTTTTCAGCGAGGCCGCCCGCCAGCAGAGCTTTGCCCAGGCGGCGGCTAGCCTGCACCTCACGCCGCCCGCCATCTCGATGCAGATCAAGGAGCTGGAAGAGCAGGTGGGCCTGCCCCTGTTCGAGCGCAGCGGGCGCAAAGTGCAACTTACCGCGGCGGGCGAGTACGTGCTGGTCTATGCCCGGCGCATCCTCGCGGCTGTGAAAGAGGCTGACGACGCCGTGGCGCGCTTGCGCGAAGTGGAGGCCGGGCAACTGGTGATCGGCATGGTCAGCACGGCCCAGTATTTTTTGCCAATGATGCTGGCGCAGTTCCGCGCCGAGCACCCCGGCGTGGACATCAAGCTGGCTGTGGGCAACCGCGCCAGCCTGGTCGAACTGCTCAAGGCGGGCGAGCTGGACATTGCGGTGATGGGCCGCCCGCCCAAGGAGCTGGCCACCAGCGCCGAACCGTTTGCCAAGCAGCCGCACGTGTTTGTCGGCCAGCCTGCGCACCCGCTGGTGGCGCAAGGCCGACGCGCGCGGCTGGCGCCCCAACGGCTGGCTGGGCACCCTTTCATCATGCGCGAAAGCGGCTCGGGCACCCGCGCCTCGCTTGAGAATTTTTGCGCCGAAACAGGGCTGGCGCCGCAGGTAGTGATGGAAATGTCGAGCAACGAAACCATCAAGCAGGCCGTAATGGCGGGCATGGGCCTGAGCTTTTTGTCGCTGCACACCATTGGCACCGAACTGCGCCACCAGTTGCTCGCCGTGGTGCGCGTGAAAGGCTGCCCCGTGATGCGCGACTGGCACTGCGTGCATACGCTGGAGCGTGTGCTCTCACCTGCAGCAGAAGCCTTCCGCCAGTTCATGCTCCAGCGTGGCGAGGCTTTTCTGGAGCAGGAATTCGGGCATTTGCTGGGGCCGTGATTCCGCCCAACTTCAGTTATGCGCAACAGGCCGCAGGGAAATCTCAAAGCCCAGGGCTTTGGCAACCTTGACGATGGTTGAAAAGCTCGGGTTGCCATCGGCAGACAGGGCCTTGTACAGCCCTTCGCGGGTCAGCCCGGTCTCGCGCGCCAATTGGCTCATGTTGCGCGCACGCGCTACCACCCCCAATGCGTGTGCGATGTAAGCAGGGTCATCGGCGCCTTCTTCCATCACCGCCTCCATGTAGGCGGCTATGTCTTCTTCGGTCTTGAGGTAGTCTGCCGAGTCATAGCGGCTGAAAGTTTCCCTGGCTTTAGTCATTGCTCTGTCTCCATTGGGCAGCTATTGATTTGGCTTCCCTGATATCTGCATCTTGCGTGGATTTGTCGCCGCCGCAAAGCAGCACAATCAGCAAACTGCCCCGACGCAGGTAGTAAACCCTGTAACCGGGTCCATGGTTGATGCGGAGTTCTGAAATACCTTCTCCTACTGGCTTGACGTCTCCCGGATTGCCGATGGCCAAGCGGTCAATCCGGGCCTGTATGCGCCGGATGGCGCGGACATCTTTGAGCGATACCAGCCACCGCTCAAAAGTAGCACTCTTCAGGAGTTCAACCATGGAGTTAACTGTAGTTCACATGAATTTTGATGTCAAGCGCTGAATGGTGCTCATCTCCAAAGCAGTCAAGTGCTGCTCATGGCAAGGTTTACGCCTCGTCTGCAGCCGCTGTATCTGCACATTGCCGCAACCACTCGGCCACCTCGCCCACCCCTTGCTTTTTCAGTGCAGAAAACAGCATCACCTGCCCACCACCGGCCTGCAAGCGGGTGACGGCCAGTGCTTCGTTGGCCTGGGTGCGGGTGAGCTTGTCGGCCTTGGTCAGCAGCACCAGAAAAGGCAAACCCTGCTCCACACGCGGGCGGATCAGTTCGAGCAGGATGTTGTCGAGTTCGGTCAGCCCCAGGCGCGGGTCGCACAGCAGTACCACGCCTGCCAGGTTGGGGCGCTCGCACAGGTAGTTGCCCATCACCTGCTGCCAGCGG
>JAUNUE010000248.1 GCA_030538335.1 Allobrachymonas sp.
AAAGCAGGACAACGTCTTCTACTACCTCACCGTGCTCAACGAAAACTACGCCATGCCCGGATTGCAGACGGGTACGGAGGAGCACATTCTCCAAGGAATGTACCTGTGCTAGGCGGGCAACGCCAGTCTGCAGGTGCGCGTGCAGTTGTTGGGCAGTGGCAGCATCTTGCGCGAAAGCATTGCGGCACAAACCCTGCTGGAGCAGGACTGGGGCATAGGCGCCGATGTGTGGAGCTGCACCAGCTTCAACGAACTGGCCCGCGAAGGGCAAGACGTGGCGCGCTGGAACCTGCTGCACCCCGAAAGCGAAGCGCGCCAGAGCTTTGTCGCGCAGCAATTGCAGCCGCACATCGGCCCCGTGGTAGCTTCCACCGATTACATGAAAGCCCATGCTGAGCAGATACGCGCCTTCATCCCCAAAGGGCGCAGCTACACGGTGCTGGGCACTGACGGTTTTGGCCGCAGCGATTTCCGCTCGCGTTTGCGCCAGCACTTTGAAATTGACCGGCACTACATCGTGCTGGCGGCGCTCAAGGGCTTGGCCGACGAAGGCTTGCTGCAACCGCGCCGGGTGCAGGAGGCAATTGCCAAGTATGGCATCGACGCCGACAAGATCAATCCGCTGTATGCCTGATCGGCACCTCAGGAGAACAACAATGGCAAACATCGAAGTGCGCGTACCTGATATCGGCGACTTTGCCGATGTGGCGGTGATTGAGCTGCTGGTCAAACCCGGTGATGCGGTCAAGGCCGAGCAATCACTGGTCACGGTCGAGTCTGACAAGGCGTCGATGGAAATTCCTTCCAGCCACGCGGGCGTAGTGCACGCAATCAAAGTAGCGCTGGGCGATAAGATCCGTCAGGGCGATGTGTTGGCGGTGCTGGAAGTTGATGCGGTTGCTGCATCTTCTCCTGACGTACAAAAAGGGCAAGCACCTGCACCTGAACCCTCACCCCAACCCTCTCCCGCAAGCGGGAGAGGGAGCCAGGCTGCCACGGCTGCTGCACCCTCCTCTGTGGCTGATGCAAACGCTATATCCTCCCCTGAAGCACAAACAAGGCAAGATTCAACCCCCTCTCCCCTCGCGGGAGAGGGCGGGGGAGAGGGGGAGAAAACCCCCGCCACCAAAGAATCAACGGCTGTTGCACCCTCTCCCGCCGGGGCGGGAGAGGGCGGGGGTGAGGGCAAAAGTGCAAGCACAGCAACAGATGCCGCACCACCTCACCAGCCCAACGCAACAGCACCAACCAATCTGCCTCATGCCAGCCCTTCGGTACGCAAGCTGGCACGCGAACTGGCCGTGCCGCTCGAAGCGGTTACTGGCACCGGCCCCAAAGGCCGCATCACCGATGAAGATGTGCTGGCCTTCACCCGAGCCGTGATGCGTGGTGAGCGGCATACGCTGGCGCAGCAACAATCGACAAATGCATCTGCCGCCAGCGCAGACGGCAACATGGCCCTGCACCTGCTGCCCTGGCCGCAGATCGACTTCGCACAATTCGGCCCCACCAGCAGCGAACCCCTGTCACGCATCCGCAAACTCAGCGCAGCCAATCTCAGCCGCAACTGGGCCATGATTCCGCACGTCACCTATTGCGAAGATGCCGACGTAACCGAGCTCGAAGCCCTGCGCGTGCAGCTCAATGGCGAAAAAGCACAACAGCAGGCGGGCATCAAAATCACCTTGCTCGCCTTCATCGTCAAGGCCTGCGTGCAGGCGCTCAAGACCTTTCCTGATTTCAACGCCTCGCTCGATGGCGATGCGCTGGTGCACAAGCAGTACTATCACATCGGCTTTGCAGCAGATACGCCCAACGGTCTGGTGGTGCCCGTGATCAAAAACGCCGACCAGAAAGGTGTGCTCGACATCAGTCGCGACTTGGCCGAACTGAGTCAGAAAGCACGCGAGGGCAAACTCACGCCCAGCGAAATGCGCGGCGCCAGCTTCACCATCAGCAGCCTGGGTGGCATAGGCGGCACCTACTTCAGCCCCATCATCAACGCGCCCGAGGTCGCCATCCTCGGCGTAGGCCGCAACGCAATGCGCCCGCGCTGGAACGGCAGCGCGTTTGAACCCCGCCTCATGCTGCCGCTGGCGCTCAGCGCCGACCATCGCGTGATCGATGGCGCATCGGCAGCGCGCTTCAATGCCTACCTGGCGCAGATGCTGGCGGATTTCCGCCGCGCCCTTTTGTAAAGGATCGGTGCCATGCGCGAGATGCAAATCAAGGTACCCGATATCGGCGACTTTCAGGACGTGACCGTGATCGAAATCCTGGTGCAGCCCGGCGACACGATCAAGGTTGAGCAAAGCCTGGTCACGGTCGAGAGCGACAAGGCCAGCATGGAAATTCCATCCAGCCACGCAGGTGTGGTCAAGGCGTTGGCGGTGAAGCTGGGTGACAAGGTGGCGCAAGGCAGTGTCTTGCTGACTTTGGAGACGCATGGCACAGATGATGTTGCCGTCGCGGCAGTGGCCCCCTCTCCCGCCGGGGCGGGAGAGGGCGGGGGTGAGGGG
>JAUNUE010000249.1 GCA_030538335.1 Allobrachymonas sp.
GTCTTTCTTTGTCTCCCGGCAACAACGGTACACATCGCACCCCTCTCGAAATAAGAATTCCATGCATTCATAGAAAATTCTTGATCAAGCGCGCCATCTCCGACGGGTTGCGCGTGACCTTGAAGCCACACGCCTCCATGATCGCCAGTTTGGCATCGGCGGTGTCGTCGCCGCCGCTGATCAACGCTCCGGCGTGGCCCATGCGCTTGCCTGCTGGCGCGGTAACGCCTGCGATAAAACCCACCACGGGTTTTTTCATGTGTTCCTTGCACCAGCGTGCGGCCTCGGCTTCGTCCGGCCCGCCGATTTCGCCGATCATGATCACGGCGTCGGTGTCGGGATCGTCGTTGAACATCTGCATCACGTCGATGTGCTTCAGGCCATTGATCGGATCGCCGCCTATGCCCACGGCGCTGCTTTGGCCCAGGCCGATTTCGGTGAGTTGCGCCACCGCTTCGTAGGTGAGCGTACCGCTGCGGCTGACCACGCCCACGCGGCCCTTGCGATGGATGTGGCCGGGCATGATGCCGATCTTGATTTCGTCGGGCGTGATGGTACCGGGGCAGTTGGGGCCGAGCAGCAGCGTGCGCTTGCCGCCTGCGGCTTCCTTGGCCTTCATCCTGTTGCGCACTTCGAGCATGTCGCGCACAGGGATGCCTTCGGTGATGCACACGACCAGATCCAGGTCGGCCTCTACCGCTTCCCAGATCGCAGCAGCAGCGCCTGCAGGCGGCACGTAGATCACCGAAACGCTGGCGCCCGTGGCCGCTTTGGCTTCGGCTACCTGCCCATAGATCGGGATGCCTTCAAAATTCTCGCCCGCCTTTTTGGGGTTGACGCCCGCGACAAAACAGTTCTTGCCGTTGGCGTATTCAAGGCACATGCGGGTGTGGAACTGCCCGGTCTTGCCGGTAATGCCCTGGGTGATGACCTTGGTGTCTTTGTTGATCAGAATGCTCATGAAACTGGCTCCAATGCGTGGGTCGGCTTGCGATGGGTTATTGCGCGTGGAACTGCACGCGGCGGTTGCGCTGGCGCCCCGCTTCTGTGGCGTTGTCGGCGATAGGTTGCTCCATGCCGTAGCCCTTGGCCGTGAGTTGGGCCGCATCGACCCCGCGCTGTACGAGATAGGCCTTGACGGCATCGGCGCGTTGTTGTGACAGCGTGAGGTTGTCTGCCGCATCGCCCACGTTGTCGGTGTGGCCCGCCACTTCGCCGCCTGTGCCTGCTGCTTTCAGGGCATCGGCCAGTTCATCGAGTTCGGCCTTGCTGGCGTCGCGCAGCGTGGCCTTGGCAGTGTCGAATTCAACGTTGACGCGGAAGGTCTTGATGCCTTGCTTGAAGGCATCTGCGGCTTTCATCAGTTGCGCCTCGATGCGGCTGGTGTCAAGCAGCACGCTGTCGCCAAACCAGCCCTTGATCTTGTGGGCCAGGTCGCCGATCAGCGCCTCACCCAGCGCGCCGGCAAAGGCCAGGCGGTTGCCCGCCGCCTGCAGCGTGACGCTGGTGTTGTTTTTGAGCCAGGCAAACAGGTCGGCCAAAGCGCCACCGCCCTGGAAGGCGGGCAGTGCGCCTTCAATGGTGAGTTGGTCGGTCACGTTGCCCGCACCAAAGGCATTCTGCGCTGCCGCGAGGATCTGATCCTTGGCCTGCTGGCTCGCTACCTTGCCTTCAAGCAACAGCTTGCCGTCCACCACACGCGCCTGCCAGTCGCCCAGCGAAGCAGGTACCACCACGGGTGCCGAGGTCGCTTCGGCCACGACAGAGGCTTGCGGTGCCGGTGCAGTGGTCGTTGCCCCATCGGGGTTGCGGCCACACATTTTCAGCATCATCAGCGCCACCAGACCGATCAGCGCCAGGAACACCCATTTGCCCCAGCCGGTGGAGGTGGATTCAGGCTCGACCACCGCCGCTGGCGCACTATGACCCGGCGCAGCGGGTGTAGCCGCCACCGGCGCAGGTGCTGCGGTTCCTTTGGCCGCTGCCACCACTTTTTCAGCCGCCTCGGCCATGGTGTCGGCCGTGATGATCGGCAGGCCGCTGTCGGCCAGAATCTGCTTGCCTTGCTGCTCGTTGGTGCCCTTCATGCGCACCACCAGCGGCACCGCCAGCCCCACCGCCTTGGAAGCGGCCACCACGCCTTCAGCGATGGTGTCGCACTTCATGATGCCGCCAAAGATGTTGACCAGAATCGCCTTGACGTTCTTGTTCTTCAGCATGATCTTGAAGGCTTCGGTCACCTTCTCGGTGGTTGCGCCGCCGCCCACATCAAGGAAGTTGGCCGGTTCGCCGCCATACAGCTTGATGGTGTCCATGGTTGCCATGGCCAGCCCCGCGCCGTTGACCAGACAGCCAATGTTGCCGTCGAGGCTGATGTAGGCGAGATCAAACTTGCTGGCTTCCACTTCAGCCGGATCTTCTTCGTCCAGGTCGCGGTAGGCCACGATTTCAGGATGGCGGAACAGCGCGTTGGCATCGAAATTAAACTTGGCATCCAGCGCGACGATATTGCCCTGGC
>JAUNUE010000250.1 GCA_030538335.1 Allobrachymonas sp.
AGATTGCCGCGTCGCGCTGTGCGCTCCTCGCAATGACGCCTGTTTTACTATCTCCGTCATTGCGAGCCGCCGCAGGCGGCGTGGCAATCTGTTTGTCGTAAAGCAAAATGCTGGCAAACGCCTATTCCAACAGTCAAGCTCCATACCAACCACTGCTTAAATCTGACCACGCCGGATTCAATTGAGCGATCAGCGCTTCTTTCTTCTTTCTTGACCAGCTTTTGATTTGTTTCTCTCTGGCAATGGCGGCTGCAATGTCATTGCCCTCCTCGTAATAGACCAGATACTCGCAGTTATACCGGCTTGAAAAACCTTCGGTCAAATGGTGCCGGTGTTGATACACCCGTTTGAACAGGTCGGAGGTCACGCCGGTGTACAGAACTGTTTTGTTCTTGTTGGTCATGATGGACGCGTGGGGGTGATTGAATTGTCATTGCGAGCCGCCTCAGACGGCGTGGCAATCTGTCAACACAGGGCGGAATGGTTTCCACACGCAGGGCGGGGGCTTTCCAACAGATTGCCGCGTCGCGCTTTGCGCTCCTCGCAATGACGCCTGTTGTTGTTTGAAAACCGCGATTCGGGCTGCCATTGACCCATTCTCGTCATTGCGAGCTGATCGTATCTCTGCCTGCAAAGTCACACCAGATGCACCGCCTGCAGTTCTTTTTTAAGGTAGGCGTAAAACAGCGGCGCAGCCACCAGCCCGGCCGGGCCGAAAATGGCTTCGGTAACGAACATGACGGCGAGCAGGTCCCACACGCCGATATGTGTGCTTTGCCCGACCACCTTGGCGTTGATGGCGTACTCGGCTTTGTGGATCAGGATCAAAAAGCTCAGGCACGCCACGGCCGCAATGGGCGAGACCGACAAGGCCACGATGGTGACGACGACGTTGCTGATCAGGTTGCCGACAATGGGGATCAGGCCCGCTGTCATGGTCAACGTGATGAGCGCCGGGGTGTAGGGGATATGTACACCCATTGTCGGTAATACCCCGAGCAAGAAGATCGCGGTCATGACGGTGTTGAACAGCGCAATCCAGAACTGGGCTGCAACGATCTGCTTGAAAGCGGCGCCAAACACGCGCACCCGCATGTGGAGGTGGTTGGCGAGCGGGCCGGGCGTATCAGACGTTTTCTTCCGCACCGCCCCGAGCGCCCCAACGGCCAGACCCACATACACCAGCAGCAAGCCCCCCAGCCACATCCGGCCTGTCAGGGCAAATGAACCCGCCTTGGCAGCGAGGTAGCGCGCAATGACGCGCTGGATGCCCGCAGCTTCGGCAGGCAGCATGTCGGCGATTTGCCCCGGCAGTTTCTGCCGCAATTCAAGCACGGTGTTGGCCATGAAGTTGAGCAGTTCGCGGTATTGGTGCGGCGAAGCGATGAGGTAGTCGAGCGAATGCGCGACCGCAAAGCCAAACAGCACCAGCGGCAGCACCATGACCGCTGTGGCAGCGGTCATGCGTGACCACTTGGGAACCACCACCCAGGTCAGGGCTGAATCGGTTTTTTCTCCGACAAAAAGCAGGGCCAGCCTGCGCGTGAGAAAAAAGCCCAGACAGGCGCTGAGCAGCCCCGGCAACAGGCCATACACCATGATCAGCAGCAGGAACAGCCACACCAGCACATGGCTGGCGATGCTGATGTTGCGCTGGGTGAGCAGTGTAGGTTCGACAAGCCCGTAGTGCGAACCGCTGTGCGGGTGGCCAGTTCCGTGCGGGGGTTCGGGCGCTGCCATGTCAAATAGGCCCGTTCAGGATATTTCTACCGGCGCACCGGCACCGCGCGTGGCGATGCGCCCGATGGTATGCACCGTTTCACCGTGCGCACGCAGCGTTGCGGCCACGTTGTCTGCGGCAGCGGCATTTACCACCAGCACCATGCCAATGCCGTTGTTGAAGGTGCGGTTCATCTCAAGGTCGCTGATGCCTGCTGTGGCCTGCAACCAGGCAAACAGTTCGCTTTGCGGCCAACTGCCTTTTTGCAGATGGGCGGCCAGACCGTCGGGCAGTACGCGGGGGATGTTTTCGAGCAGGCCACCGCCGGTGATGTGGGCCAGCGCCTTGATGTCTGTCGTGTGTGCCGCCAGCGCGGCCTGCGTGCTTTTTACATACAGGCGGGTTGGCCGCATGATGGCTTGTTTGAAAGGCATGCCGTCGAGTGTGGCGGGCAGGGCATCAGCAGCGCGCTCGATGCATTTGCGCACCAGCGAAAAGCCGTTGCTGTGTACGCCGCTCGAAGCCAGGCCCAGCACCACATCGCCTGCCTGCATGGTTTGTCCGGTGAGGATCTTGCTTTTCTCCACCACGCCCACGCAAAAACCGGCCAGGTCGTATTCGCCCGGCGGGTACATGCCGGGCATTTCGGCCGTTTCGCCGCCGATCAGGGCGCAGCCGCTTTCTTCACAGCCCTGGGCAATGCCGCCCACCACGCCGGCGCGCGGGTCCACGTCGGCCTGGCGACTACCGAGTTAAACCAGCACAACCCGCGCCTCGTCCTCTAGCCCAG
>JAUNUE010000251.1 GCA_030538335.1 Allobrachymonas sp.
CGCTGCTGCTGCGCCGCCCGCCGGGCCGTGAAGCCTATCCCGGTGACGTGTTCTACCTGCACAGCCGCCTGCTGGAGCGCGCCGCGCGCGTGAACGAAGACTATGTCGAGCAGTTCACCAAAGGCGAAGTCAAGGGCAAGACCGGTTCGCTGACGGCGCTGCCGATCATCGAAACGCAAGCCGGTGACGTGTCGGCCTTCGTGCCGACCAACGTGATTTCTATTACCGACGGCCAGATTTTCCTGGAAACTGCCTTGTTCAACGCCGGTATCCGCCCTGCCATCAACGCCGGTATTTCGGTGTCGCGGGTGGGCGGTGCAGCGCAGACCAAGCTGATCAAGGGCCTGTCGGGCGGCATCCGTACCGACTTGGCACAGTACCGCGAACTGGCTGCGTTTGCGCAGTTTGCCTCTGACCTCGACGAGGCCACCCGCAAACAGCTCGACCGCGGTGCCCGTGTGACCGAATTGCTCAAGCAGCCGCAATACAGCCCGTTGCCGATCAGCCTGATGGCCGCTTCGCTGTATGCAGTGAACAAAGGCTACCTTGACGATATCGACGTGAAACAGGTGCTGGCGTTCGAATCTGGCATGCACGCTTTCCTGAAGGACAAGCATGCGTCCCTGCTCGAGCGGCTGGAATCCGAACGTGCTTTCGACAAGGAAGGCAAGAGCGAAGCCGAGCTGGCTGCGGCCATCCAGGCATTCCGCAAGACGTTCGCTTGACGGCACATTGGTCTGATACGGGGAGAAAGCAGTGGCTGTAGGCAAGGAAATACGCGGCAAGATCAAGTCGGTGGAAAACACCCGCAAGATCACCAAGGCCATGGAGATGGTCGCCGCCTCCAAGATGCGCAAGGCGCAGGAGCGCATGCGCGCAGCCCGCCCCTACGCAGAAAAGGTGCGCGAAATTGCGGCCAACCTGGGTCGCGCCAACCCCGAGTACGTGCATCCGTTCATGCAAACCAACGACGCCAAAAGCGTGGGCATGATCGTGATCACGAGCGACAAGGGTCTGGCCGGCGGCCTGAACACCAACATCCTGCGTGCTGTCACCAGCAAAATCCGCGAATTGCAAGGCGAAGGGCTGAGCACCAAAACCGTGGCTATTGGCAACAAGGGGCTGGGTTTTCTCAACCGCATGGGTGCGCCCGTGTTGTCGCACGTCGTGCAACTGGGTGACACCCCGCGTCTGGACAAGTTGATCGGCCCGGTCAAGGTCTTGCTCGATGCCTACGCCAAGGGCGAGGTGCGCGAGGTGTACCTGTGCTACACGCGATTTGTCAACACCATGACGCAAGAGCCGGTGGTAGAGCGTCTGTTGCCCTTGGCACGCCACGATATTGAAGGCGACAAAGCACCCGCTGCAAAGCCTGTGGCTACAGCGACAGAAGGCGAGGAGCGCGGCCATGTGCCGAGCAGCAAGCGTACCGGCTGGAGCTATATCTACGAGCCTGATGCCCAGGCAGTGATTGATGATCTGCTGGTGCGCTACGTCGAGTCGTTGATCTACCAGTCGGTCGCCGAGAACATGGCGTCAGAGCAATCGGCGCGCACGGTGGCCATGAAAGCCGCCAGCGACAACGCCAAGCACGTGATCGATGAGTTCAAGCTGATCTACAACAAGACGCGCCAGGCGGCCATCACCAAGGAACTGTCAGAGATTGTGGCGGGGGCCGCAGCGGTGTGACGCCGGGCCATCTGCCGGTTGTGGCTGCAGGGCAGCCAGACCAGAGGATTCAAGCAAAAATTGATTGGGAGTAGAACATGACAGCAACAGCAGTCCATACGAAAGGCAAGATCGTCCAGTGCATTGGCGCTGTGGTCGACGTGGAATTTGCGCAGGATCAAATGCCGCAAATCTACGACGCCCTCAAGATGGAAGGTTCCGAACTGACGCTCGAAGTGCAGCAGCAGTTGGGCGGCGGTGTGGCGCGTACCATTGCGCTGGGTTCGTCTGACGGCCTGCGCCGCGGCATGGAGGTGTACAACACGGGCGCTCCCATCACGGTGCCAGTTGGCCGCCCTACGCTGGGACGCATCATGGATGTGCTGGGCCGCCCGATTGACGAGCGTGGCCCGATCACCGATGCTGAAACAGCTTCCATCCACCGCAAGGCGCCCGAATATTCCGAATTGAGCCCTTCGCAGGAGCTGCTCGAAACCGGCATCAAGGTGATTGACTTGGTATGCCCGTTTGCCAAGGGCGGCAAGGTGGGCCTGTTCGGTGGTGCCGGTGTGGGCAAGACCGTGAACATGATGGAGTTGATCAACAACATCGCCAAGGCGCACAGCGGCTTGTCGGTGTTTGCCGGTGTGGGCGAGCGTACCCGCGAGGGCAACGACTTCTACCACGAAATGGCTGACTCCAAGGTGGTGGATCTGGAAAACCTCTCCAACTCCAAAGTGTCGATGGTGTACGGCCAGATGAACGAGCCGCCGGGCAACCGCCTGCGTGTGGCGCTGACCGGACTGACCATTGCCGAATCGTTCCGCGACGAAGGC
>JAUNUE010000252.1 GCA_030538335.1 Allobrachymonas sp.
CGGAATCAAAACCCGTGGCGTGCCCCAACGCCACCCCTTTTGACAACATGCCACCCAGCTTTAGGCTCGCACGCGTCGCCGCCCAATACAGGCCGCGTGGTGACAGGGTCGGCAAGGGTGTTGCCAGCGCCTGTGCTTCATCAAAAGTAGCGCCACGCTGGTCGGCTTGCAACAAATTGACCGGCGCAGGCGGCGCATCGAACAAACGCAGGATGAAAGCGCGGACTTTTGCTACGGCACCGGCCCGGTCTTTTTCGCCCAGGGTGTCGTGGTAGAAGCCGGGCAGCTCATGTTTTTCTTTTACCGTGCTGCCCAGCCGCTCAAAAAACGCATGTTGCGGGCCATGGTGCACCACCCAGTCGGCACCCGAAATCAACAACTGCACTGGCTGCACGATGGCGTTGGCGTCTGCCACCACGCGCTCGGCAGCGGTGTACAAATCCAGCAAAATATTGACTGCAATCGGCCGCGTAATCAAGGGGTCGGCATCGTAGCTGGCAATGCGCGCTGCATCGTGCGTGAGGAGCTTGGCCTTGACGTAGCTGTTGACGAAAAACAGCCCGCGTAACTTGTGCATCAAGGCCAGCCCCTGGCGTGCAAACGGCACATAGAGCTTGACCTTGAAGGCGGGAGAGGCCAGTGTTAACCCGCGGATGTGCGGGGCGTAATCGTGCGCCCAAGTAGCGGCCAGCACCGCGCCCACGCTTTGCGCCACCACATGGATGTCGTGCACCTGAACGCCATGCTGTGCGCCGATATGGTCAACAAAGCACTGCAGGTCGCGCACCATGCAGGCAAAGCTCGGCGCATGGCCGCGCTGCCCCGGTGATTGGCCGTTGCCGCGGGCGTCCCAGGCAAACACGTCAAAGTCGGGCAGGCTCAACTCATCGGCCAGATGCGCCACGCGCCCGGAATGTTCGTGCCCGCGGTGCAGCAGTACCACCGCGCCGCGCCGCGTGCCCTGTGCCGGCCAGTGGCGGTAGAACAGTTCTGCGCCGTCGTGACTGGCAAAGCGGCTTTCTGTTTGTGGGCGGGTGGTGGGGTAAGACAAGGTGGTTTCAGTCATGAAGGTTTCTGATGTTGGAGGTTGTCAAAAGAAACGATATAGCGTTTGATAATGAAAAATGCGATGCACCAGGTGATGGCAAATGAGTACATGGCGTATTGCAGAATTTCGGAGTAAAAAGGCGAAGTTGCCTCAGAAGAAAAAGCAAAAACAAGCAATGGAATGAAGAATGTGATGATGGGGGTGGGCACGGGTGCCGCCAGCAGGGCAAAGAAAAAAGACAGTACAGCCGATAAAAGCACGTGGAGTTCGGTTTTTTGGCGTAAAAATTTTGCTGCAAGGTATGTGGCCCATATGAGCGGCGATGCAAACAGCAGCCACACCGCTGTTACCAGCATAAGTGCGGGAATCAATTGCAAGAGATACGGCAGAGAAGGCATCATCCAGCCTCCGTCAGCGCCCGGCGCATGCGGTTGATGAGTGTCCACAGCGTAGCCAGCACCAGCAGGGGCATCAGCCATGCCAGCCAAGCGGGCCAGCCTGTACTCAATGCCGCCCACAGGCCGAGTGCGCCAAAGACAAAGGCGCGGTCGCTTTTACCAAACGGCCCGTCGTAGCGGCGGCTCGCGCCAATGGTGGGGCCAAGTGCACCGGCAAATTCCGTCAGCCCCGCCAGCACAATCACCGCGCCCACGGCCACAGGCTGCAAAGGCGCAAGCAATGCAAACGGTGCGTAGAGGGCGGCGTCGGCCAGCACATCGGTGAGTTCGTTCAGCAGGGCACCGAGTTTGCTTTGCTGGCCAAACTCACGCGCCAGCATGCCGTCGATGGCATTGAGCGCCATGCGCAAGAACATCCACAGCGGCACCAATGCAAACGCCGTGCGGGGCGGCTGCCCCAGCAGCAACCACAGCCCCAAGGCGACCGAAATGGCGCAGGCGAACAAGGTGACCTGGTTGGCGGTAACACCCAGCTTGTAAAGCCCGCGGACCAGCGGGCGCAGCAGGGCCTGGAATTTGGGTTTGAGTGCGTAGATCGACATGGGGGCAAAACAGACGCAGCAAAGCGTCAACAATATACGTGATAAAAATACCTATTTGAAAAGCGCCAATCCCTCTTTAGGGTTAATTATTTTGCGAGACAAAGAGATGGTGCCACGCCCGGTGGCGTGAGGCGTTGGAAACAAGCACAGGTGACCCATCTCACCACCGACTTTGGCGCACCCGTGCCCACCAACCGCGACAGCCTTACCGCCGGCGCGCGTGGTCCGCTGCTGGCGCAAGATGTGTGGCTGCACGAAAAGCTGGGCAATTTTGTGCGCGAGGTCATCCCTGAGCGGCGCATGCACGCCAAGGGCTCTGGAGCTTTTGGCACTTTTACGGTCACGCATGACATCACCAGATACACGCGCGCCAAGATCTTCAGTGAAGTCGGCAAGAAGACCGAGATGTTCGCCCGCTTCACCACCGTGGCCGGCGAGC